>CBFGXP010000036.1:0-23827 GCA_965652775.1 uncultured bacterium | reverse complement strand
GGTTAATGACCCGAAGAAGATAAAAGTAGCGATCCTCGACCTTTATGAAGGCAAAGCCAACCAGGGTATGCGTTGTATTCGTGAGATCCTGAATACCTATGGCGAAGCGAATAATCTTGAATTAAGTTGGGATGAATTTGATGTGCGCCAAAAGAATGAAGTGCCTGACATGCGCTATGATATTTTTATTTCAAGTGGTGGCCCGGGTTCACCATTGGATAGCCGCTATGAGGAGTGGGATGAATCTTATTTCCGTTGGTTAGGCGAAGTGGAACGCTGGAATGATAATCCTGGCAACGAGCAAAAGAAATACGTGTTGTTTATTTGTCACTCGTTCCAGTTGGCGTGCCGTCATTATAATGTCGGCATTGTTTGTAAGCGACGTTCCACTGCATTTGGCGTTTTTCCTATACACATGCTCAGCGATGGAAAAAATGAACCAGTGTTCGATGGTTTGAAAGATCCTTTTTATAGTGTCGACAGCCGCGATTACCAGGTCATTCAACCCAATCACCAGGTACTGAAAGAAATGGGCGCAAGAATTCTTTGCATTGAAAAGAATCGTCCGCATGTGCCCTATGAACGTGCCATCATGGGCATTCGCTTTAATGAATATATGATCGGCACACAGTTTCATCCTGAAGCGGATGCTGTAGGTATGAGCATGTATTTGCAAACCGAAGAGAAAAAGAAAACAGTGATCGAAGAACATGGCCAGGAAAAATGGGAAAGCATGCTTAAGCATTTGAATGACCCTGATAAGATAATGTGGACCTACTCACATATACTCCCTAATTTCTTAGCTCAGTCTATTGAGCAGCTTCAACCGGAGTTGGTTTAACGTTCATCATTGCGATCCGCCTCAGGCGGAAAAGCAATCTCACCAATGCCGAAATAATAATTTTACCGCCATTAGTAATTCTATTGATCGTCCCTTGTGTCACTCACTTGTACGTTCAGTAACCCGATAACTATCGGGTCTATTCAGCTTTTCGTGAATGGTGAATATCCAAATCAAAAAAATTTGACCATTCACCATTGACCATTGACGTGTGCAGGTTTGTCAGTATCTTCCCAATATAAAATTTGAGGCATGGTTCCATCTATAAGAAAGGATTTCAATAAAAATTTTACTAAAGAAAAATATGAGGCATTTCTTAAGGAATTGCATGCTGTTCATGAAGGAGCTATAGAATTCAGGGTAGCAGAAACACCGGTTTTTGTTCCAAAGGATTTTACAAAAAAAATGCTGGAAGCCTGTGAAAGTATCGTTGATATTCTTCTTGATCCCAAGTTTAAAGAACTTACAAAGAATGCGATCCCTAAACATTTGCAGGTGCAGGGAGAAAATCATCATTCACATTTCATCGCTTTTGATTTTGGTATTTGTACCAATGAAGCCGGTGAATGTGAACCACAACTGATCGAAATGCAGGGCTTTCCAACCTTGTTTGCTTATGAAGTTTTGCTGGATGATGTTTTCCACAAGCATTTTGATGTACCTGCTAATTACAGCTCTTACGTGGGTAAATATGAAAAATCAACATATTTAAAGTTGCTAAAGGAAATTATTATTGGAAATGAAAAACCTGAGAATGTAATTCTTCTTGAAGTGTTCCCACATAAGCAAAAAACAAGAATTGATTTTTACTGCACACAGGATTACCTGGGGATAAAACCAGTTTGCTTAACCGAACTGATCCTTGAAGGAAGACGGTTATTCTACATAAATGAGGGAAAGAGAACTGAAGTAAAACGAATTTACAACCGGGTTATTTTTGATGATCTCCAGCAACAATCAGCCGAAGTCCAGGCGCAGGGGAATATTTTATTTGAAGATCTGGATGTTGAGTGGGTGCCGCATCCAAATTGGTTTTATCGTATCAGCAAATACACCCTTCCATTTATCCATCATCCTTATGTACCGAAAACTTATTTCTTAAATGAGGTAAAACAAATGCCATCTGACCTGGAGAACTATGTTTTAAAACCATTGTTCTCCTTTGCAGGGCAAGGAGTAGTGATCGACGTAACACCTGGTGACATAGAAAAGGTAAAAGATCCTGAGAATTGGATACTGCAGCGCAAAGTAAAATATGCTGATGTAATTGAAACACCTGATATTCCTGCCAAAGCCGAAATAAGAATTTTTTATTTCTGGAAAGATGGAGAAACAAGACCTGTCCCCACAAATAATCTTGCAAGACTTAGTAAAGGAAAAATGATCGGTGTGAGATATAATAAGGATAAGGAATGGGTAGGCGGAAGTTTTTGTTTGTTTGAAAAATAGACAATGGAAATAGTCATTATCTCAGCAGTTGCATTCCTGGTAGCTATTCTAACTTTTTTTTCAGGTTTTGGTTTAGGCACAATTCTGACTCCTGTATTTATGATCTTCTTTCCCGTTGACCTGGCGATAGCGTTGACAGGCGTTGTACATTTCTTCAATAATATTTTCAAATTGTTTCTTGTTGGCAGAAACGCAAACCGGGAAGTGCTCCTCCGATTCGGAATACCTGCTGTAATTGCCGCTCTTGCTGGTGCATGGTTACTCCTCCAGCTCACTGACTTAAAGCCATTATTCTCTTATCAAATTGGTGATAGGAAATTTGAGGTATCCCCGGTAAAATTTATCATCTCTGTTTTACTGATCATTTTTGCTATAATTGATTTAATTCCCTATTTCAGCAAACTGCAGTTTGGGAAAGATAAACTTCCAATCGGTGGTGTATTGAGCGGTTTTTTTGGTGGCTTGTCGGGTAACCAGGGAGCGTTGAGAACCGCATTTCTCATAAAAGCAGGTTTATCCAAAGAAGCGTTTATTGGAACTTCAGTGGTGGTGTCTGCGTTTGTTGATTTTACAAGGCTTTCTGTTTATGCAAGCAGATTTAGTCAATCCGGGTTACAGGAAAATATAACAGTAGTCATTTGTGCTACACTTGCTGCGATCACCGGCGCATTTATCGGAAACAAACTGTTGAAAAAAATAACATTGAAGTTTATACAAAGGATGGTGGCCGTTATGCTGATTGTGCTTTCGCTGGCTTTGGGTAGCGGCGTGATATAAAGTTTTTAATTAGTAGTTTTAAAGAAAAATCAATGGAGTTAATCAAAAATATCAATCCAAAACAACTCGCTCCGGGCATTACCGGCTATTATGCCCATGGTGACAAATCTACATTTGGTTACGTCGAGTTGAAGAAAGGAAGTATAGTTCCGTTACACCATCATACAAACGAACAGATAACTTATATAGTCGAAGGACAATTGGATATGGTAATTGGTGGTGCTGCCTGTTCACTAACGGATGGCATGTATCATATCATTCCTTCTAATATGCCACATTCTGCTATTGCAATAACAGATTGCAAAGTGATCGATGTTTTTAGCCCTGTAAGAGAAGATTATAAAATAACTGAAACTCCTGCCTGGGAGTAATATTATTTCTTATTTTTATTCACACATGAGATTTCTTTTTTTATTCGTCAGCCTGCTGCTTGTAAAAAATTCTGTAATTGCACAAGCGGATAATGAAATACAGGTTTATGCCTCTCCTACCATCCAACATAAATGGACAATTTTTGAATTGCATAATAACTACACTTTCAAAGGAAGTAAATACCTTACTAACTCTAAAGATGCAAAGTGGTATAACACCACTCTTGAAATAACTCACGGTTTTGGAAAAAATTTTGAAATAGGTTTTTATACGTTTGCGGGTATTGAGCCAAACGGTGGTTACACTTATCTTGGAAACCAAATAAGACCAAGAGTAACTGTACCTGAAAATTGGAAATGGTCAGTTGGGGCAAGCTTGTCGGCGGAGTTCGGTTTCTTTCGGCCAAATGATACAACAGATTTTTTCTGGCAGGGAGAAATTCGTCCGATCATTGACAAAACCTTTGGCGACTTTTATCTTGCTTTTAATCCCAATATTGATTTTGTTGTTAGTGGTAGCGATAAGGGAGTTGGTTTTTCACCACAATTCAAGGCTGTTTATACAATGCAACAAAAAGTGGGTATTGGCATCGAATACTACGGCAGTCTTGGAGAGTTCAGCGATATTCTCCCTTTGCAGATGCAGGAACATTTGCTTGGACCGATCGTTGATCTTTATATTCATCCGATGTGGGAGATACAGGGCGGTTTTCTTTTTGGACTTACCGAAAACTCAAATCAGCAAGTATTCAAACTGCTTCTTGGGAGAAGGATCGGTAAAAAATAATATCAGTTAATTTAATTGCTGATGGTCTATTTAACAGTCATACGCAATCCCAAAAACATTCTTATTCCCTGGTTAGGAGCATATACATAGCCGGGATCGAAACTAAGCGCATAAGGGTTTTCCGGAGTGGAAATGATATTTCCAGCTGCATCATATTGAACCTTCTTATCAAATGGATCATGTGACCGGGCAATGATAAAAGGATTATTTTTTGCCGGCGTCCAGTTCAATAGATTTTTTATGCCTGTGTATACTTCAAGAGAAGAAGAAATTTTTTTTGTCATCTGTATATTTTGGATGCTCCATACAGGCGATGTGCTTCGGCGCGGATCCAGTGATGAAACCAGCGGTAATTGCATAGGGCCATAAATATTTCCGGTGTAATCAACCGTTATTCCTTTTCCCGGAAACGTATAAGTGATCGCCCAGGTACCGCTCCATTTTTCAGTAAGTAAGATGTCATGTTTTGTTTTTTTCCCGGCCCCATTATTCTGAAATTTAGCAACATCCTGTATGGTGATACCTGTAAGAATTTTTACTCTCTTATTCACGTTTCCTTCGAGGTTTAATGTAATGCCACGGGAAACGGAATAACCATCCAGGTTCGCATAAATGATCTTATTAGGATCAGTAAGATAGTCAGGTATGATCTGGTTATGAAAATAGGTATACCAAAAAGACGCATCGAGATTAAATGCATTCTTGTTTCCGGATAATCTGGTAGAATAATTCAGATTTACATTATAACTTTTTTCCGGTTTTAATTTTTCTTTTATTTCAACTACTCTTGCTCCCGTTAATGCTGCATGTTCTTCCGTAAATAAACTTACTACCCTAAAACCAGTACCCGCATTTACACGAATTGTTTGGTTTCTGTTCAGTGACCATTTCCACGCAAGTCTCGGAGTAACAATATTTTTATGAACCGAATGATAATCGTATCTCAAACCCAATAATAAATGATGCTTGCTATTCAGCTTCCATTCATCCTGTAAAAAAATTCCCGGTAAGAAGAACTGCTCCGGCTGATTATTACCTGTAATTGTATCTTTTGTGGCGGTTGAATTGTCATCATAATAATTATACCTTCCTGCAAGTCCCAGCAAGACGGCATGATCTGTTGAAATATTCTTATCCCACGTCAGCTGGCCAAAATAGATTTTTTGATCAGCCATATAAGCCATTTTTCCATAGTACGAATCCTGGTGATGACCTGTAGCAGAAAAAGAAAACATCATTTTTTCATGAACGGGCAATTGATAATTTCCAATTAATTCCCAACGACCTGTACGGATACTTTCGCCATAAATGCTGTCAGTGCCACGAAAATTTCTGTTCCATTGCATCTCCCCTCCCCAACGATCTTCATAAAAATATCTGCCTGCCAGCGAGGCCATCCTGTTAGCTTTTCTTTGAAAATGAAGTTTATTAAAAACAGATACGCGGTGTTGAAGTGTTACATCGGTGAAGTTGTCATCGTTTCTGTCTTCAGGGTTTTGATAGTTAAAATAATTTACGCCTAATAAACTGTTGGCCTTATTACCTATTTTAAATTTTGCACCGGCATCCAATGAATGTTCCATCCAGCTTGTTGTCATTGCATTAAAAGTAAATGCAGGGGCTTTATCAGGAGATTTAGTAATGATATTAATTAAACCACCGATAGCTTCCGATCCATATAAACCTGAGGCAGGACCTTTCACGATCTCAATACGATCAATTAACTGCGTAGGAATTCCAAATAATCCATAGACTGAAGCAAGACTGCTAACGATCGGCATTCCATCAATAGTGATCATTGTATAGGGACCTTCGAGACCATTGATATGAATATCGCCTGTGTTACAAACGTTGCAGTTCAATTGCGGACGAACACCGTTTACATTTTGCAGCGCTTCAAAAATGCTTGGCACAGGATTCTTTTTCAAAAACTGTGGGGTATATACTTCTACAAGTATCGGGCTTTCCTTTTTTTGCACAGGTCTCATTGTGCCCGTCACCACTACACCGTCCAATGAAGAAGTAATCGGTATTAAATTAAATACCTTATCATGTGTATTTTCTGACACCCGTATGCTTTCGTGAAAAGACTCATATCCGACCACCGAAATATGAATTAAATAGCTACCCGGTTGAAGATCTGGAATCGAAAAATACCCGGCAGTGTCAGAAACAGCAACCTTTTTAAATTTTTTTATTTCGACAGTAGCTCCGGCAAGAGGCATTGCATCATGCATCACTCTGCCACTCAGAGTAAGAGATTGGGATATACCTGTAAATCCACCTGCCAGCAGCAGCATTATGAAAAAAAGTTTTTGTTTCATGATCCGGCTGCAAATATAGGGATTATCAAATCAATTTTATTTGGTATACCAAATTTCTTATTTATGGGAATCCTTTTTACTTTTGACGGATGGCCCACTTCACCCACCATTCCGAAGAAAACTATCTTAAGACGCTTTTTAAACTGGAAAACCGAAAGGATAAGAAAGTGAACAATACTGCTTTGTCTAAAGCACTCAACCTGAACCCCGCGACAGTATTGGAAATGGTTCGCAAACTGACAAATCGAAAAATGGTGCACCTGTTGCCAGATAAAACCATCCGGTTAACTGAAAGCGGAAAGAAAAAGGCTTTGCTTACGATCCGTAAGCACAGGTTATGGGAGGTTTTCCTGGTTGAAAAAATGAATTATAAATGGAACGAAGTGCATGAATTGGCGGAGCAACTGGAGCATATTGAGTCAACTGACCTGGTTGATAGGTTAGAAAGTTTTCTTGGCAATCCCCCGTTTGATCCGCATGGCGATCCAATTCCCGATAAAAACGGAAGAATAAAAACGAATTTGTCAATCCCTCTTTCTGAGTGCCCGGCAGGAAAAAATTATACAGTTATAAACCTGATCGATACCAGTGATGCTTTTCTGCAATTTCTGGGGAAACTAAATATCTTGCCAGGAATCAAAATCAAACTGTTAGAAAAACTTGAATACGATGGATCCTTTTCCGTAGAAGTGCAGAAGAAAATCGTTCAAATCAGTGAGAAGGTTGCCAAAAATATTTTAGTACAACCAGCCTGATCTATAAGTCCATGCCCGCTACTTTAATGGACTTACTCTTATCGTCAGTCCATGCAAAAATAATTTTATTATTCATAAGCGTCATTTGAGGAAAGCCACTTGACCTTCTATCTGAAGAAGGTGCGATCAAGATCGACCGTTCTTTTGTTCCATCGGCATGAACCTCCACAGCTTTTATTGAAGAACCTTCCATCCAACTAACAATGGCAGTTATAGAATCCCGCATCACTACATCCACCCTTCCGATCGGCTTTTCTTCATCAATCCGGATCGGTTGACCAAATGTTATTCCGCCATCTTTTGAAAAAACAACTTTTACTTGTCCCTTTTTATTTTCCATAGAAAACCAAGCAATCACAAGATCATTATTTATTGCATCCGCTCTTGGTCCATTTACAGGGCACGCTTTGATTTGCCAATTGTCAGCATAAATTGTTTTTGGCGAAGTCCATTGGCCATCCACATAACGGACAATTGACATATCTCTTACTTCATCATTAGAACGATCACGATAAACCACAATGGGGCCATCACCGGTAACCGAAGCAGTCGTCTGACAACAATCACAAATTCGATCATCAAGTTCCCATTCAATTACTTTATTTCCATTTTTATCGATTAATGCAGCACGCAATGTCATCTCCCCATGGTGCCCGTCATGACCACCAGGTGACGCCTCATTTGCAGTTTTTCTTCCATCCAACCATGTTACAAAGAACTGCTCTTTATATGGAATAATAGAAACAAAGCCATGTTCAGCTTTTACCATATCATCATGAAGGATTTTTGGTGAACTCCAAGTCTTACCGGAATCAGTTGAAGAGACAATTTTCACATCGTAAGTAAATTTTGCAGTGTCACTTTTCTCCAGGAAATGAGCTAATAAATTTCCAGCTCCATCAGTTGAAATCACAGGATAATCTGCCCAATTCACAAACCAATTATTGCCTGCGGCAATTTTTTGTGGCCCTGACCATTTTTCATCTGACAGGGTAGAAAAGTAAAGTGTGCTTTGTTTTCCCCTTTTCTCAATCCAGGACAAATAAATCATTCCGTTTCTATCAGTAACCAGAAACGGCTCAGCACATGAATCTGAGGCAGGAGAATCCAATTGCTGTACTTCAACCGATGGCAGGTTGTCGATTTTCCCGCCTTTTTTATCATTACATGATAAGATAATCAGAACGATTCCAAAAACAGGTAAAACGGCTTTCATTTTGGTTCTGCTTTATTTAGAATTAAGTCAATATTAGCTTTATCATCCCATTTGCGATAACCTATTTCAGAAAAAATAAGTTCACCATTGGGATTAAAGATAAATGTTGTTGGCAAGCCCATGATGTTTATGTCTGACAGATTTTCAACTTTTACATAATTAAAACTGTAATCATGAGCGGCTTTGAACTTTTCAATCTGCTCAGTTGTTTCATCGGATGCAAAAAGGAATTCTATCTTCTCATTTTTTAAGATCTTCATTGCTTCCTGAATAGATGGCATTTCTTCTCTGCACGGTTTACACCATGTGGCCCAAAAGTTAATAAAGACTGTTTTACCCTTATATTCTTCCAAATTTATTGGCTGATCATGAAGATCAGTAAGATGCAATTGAGTTATGGCATTGGCATTCTGTGATATTTTATCTGGTGCTTTACTTGTTTCCTTTGTCTCGCTTGCGTTTTTGCAGGCAGATATAATAAATAAGAACAATAACCCTATTCTAAACATGTTGACTATTTCACTTTTAATAAACTTGCATTGATAGCCACTACTATTGTACTTACGCTCATTAACACGGCGCCCATAGCCGGACTCAGCAAAATACCCATTTTATACAATACACCTGCAGCCAGCGGTAATGCTACCACATTATATCCTGTTGCCCAAATCAAATTCTGGATCATTTTTCTGTAGGTCGCCTTGCCAAATTGGATAAGGGATACAATATCTTTCGGATTGCTATTAACTAAAACTATTCCGGCAGTTTCAGCAGCGATATCAGAGCCTGATCCCACAGCTATTCCAACATTGGCCTGAGCTAAAGCTGGAGCATCATTTACGCCGTCTCCTGTCATAGCTACATATTCGCCTTTGTCCTGGAGTTCCTTTATCTTCTCCAATTTTTGATGTGGTAAAACTTCTGAATAACAACTATCAATACCTAATTTTTTGCTGACTGCTTCAGCTACCTGCTTATTATCGCCTGTTAATAATACCGATTTGATATTATTTTCATGCAATGTCTGAATTGCTTCTTTTGATTCAGGACGAATAGAATCTGATAACGAAATAAAGCCAACCAATTGGTCGTTTATAAGGACAAAAACAATCGTCTCTGCGGCATCAGTTCTAAAGTCGGTTGGTAATGCGATGTTTTTTTCTTTAAGATACCCGGGGCTTACAACCTTTACATTTTTATTTTCAACTACGGCCTCAACACCTTTGCCTGTTATAGCGTTAAAATTCTGAGGTGATGAAATAGAAACATTCATGTCCTTTGCCTTTTGCAATATTCCTGTAGCAATCGGATGCTCGGAGTTTTGTTCTAAAGCCGATGCCAAAGAAATGATCTCTTTTTCATCTATGCCGTCTGTCAATGAGACAATCCTGGAAACTTCAAATTTGCCAACTGTTAATGTACCCGTTTTATCAAATACAATGGTTGTTATTTTTCTGGAATTTTCAAATGTGGTTCTATTTTTAATTAGCAAACCTTTTTGTGCAGATAGTGCTGTTGATTTCGCCACTACAAGCGGAACCGCCAGACCTAAAGCATGAGGACAACAAATAACAATTACGGTAACCATTCTTTCTATTGCAAACGCTAACACTTTTCCATCTACATACCAATATAAAAAAGTGACAATGCCTGCCACTATTGCGATTATTGTAAGCCATTGTGCAGCTTTGTCTGCGAGTAATTGTGTCTTTGATTTTGATCGTTGTGCATCCTGGACCAATTTGATCACCTGTGACAAATAAGAATCCTTTGCGCCATGAGCTACTTTTATGTTCAATGAACCGTTTCCGTTTATTGCACCAGCAATTACGGTTTGGCCTATGCTTTTTTCAACTGGCTTTGACTCTCCTGTCAACATTGATTCATTTAAATAGCTCTCACCTTCGATGATCACTCCATCGGCCGCAACTTTCTCACCCGGCTTAATGAGAATCACATCATTCTCCTGTAGAGATTCAGTCTTGACGTCCATGATATGATCACCATGAACAAGGTGAGCATCCGAAGGCATAAGCTGTACTAATAATTCCAGTTCTCTTGATGCTCCGGCAATAGATTTCATTTCTATCCAGTGCCCAAGTAACATGATCAGGATAAGTGTCGCCAGTTCCCAAAAAAAGTCCATACCCTCTAAACCAAAAACGGTTGCCATACTATAGATGTAGGCAACAGTAATGGCAAGCCCTATCAATGTCATCATGCCAGGCTTCCAGGCTTTCATTTCATCAACCCATCCTTTAAGGAATGGCCAGCCTCCATAAAAGAAAACAACCGAGGATAGAACTGCTAACAGGTACTGAGATCCTGTAAATCCCCAATGAACATTTAGCCAATGCTGGATCATAGGTGATAGCAACATTATCGGAACCGTTAGCGCTAACACAATATAAAGTCGTTTTCTAAAATCATTAATCATCATTGCATGATGATCATGCCCGGCATGGCCCATAGGTGGGTTGTGACCCATCGTCATTGAATGATGAATATGTTCCTCATTTTGCGGTTGTCGTTTTGCTACGTGGTGGTGGTGATCCCGATTTGAATGTTCCATATCTGAAAATTATCAGAACAAATCTAATTCTATCTATTGCCTGGAATGTTATAGAATTTTGGAAATGTTTTACAATTTGTTATCGGCAAGCTTCTTGAATTCTCTACCACCCGTGATAACATACCAGTTTGCCTGAATGCTATCACTTATTTTCTTCATCGTACTAATGCGAATGACCCTCCATCGGATTTGTGCCTTTTTTAAAAACATATTCACTATTCAACAGATAAGCCCCCGATACCACCACCACATCGCCCGGCTGCAATCCGCTTTTTATTTCAATGAGTCCATCGTCCTCCATTCCAATCTCTATCATTTTGCTCTTAAATGTATTTGTTCCGGTTTGCAGCCAAACGGTAGCTCCCTTGCTTTCCTGTATCACCGCATCTATGGGTAATGTGAGTGTTTGATGTTGCTTTCCCTTTAATAAAAGATAGGCAGACATGCCAGGTTTTAATTGACTTCCTCTGTTTGGAATACTGACTCTAAGCAATGTGATTCTCGTATCAGGATTGATTTCGGGATTAACCAACTCTATTTTCCCTTTCGCTGATTGGCCTGGAAAATCGGGGAATTGCACTTCAACAATGGATTGCGGATCTACTTGTGATAATTGTGAAACATATACCTGCGCTTCCGCCCATAATGTTGACAAATCGGCCAGTTTTATTATCGTTCCTCCCTCCATCACGTATTGCCCTTCCAATGCATCAACCGATGTAATATAGCCGGAAGCAGGGCTATAAAAAGCCGTTTGTAAGGATGGTTTATTGTTGGTCTCAAGGTCCTTTATTTGCGTTTCAGTCAATCCCCATAACTGCAATTTTATTCTTGCACTTCTAACCAATTGTTCAAAATCGATTATCGGGTTATCCAACGTTTTCCTTTTATCCAGCGCCAGTTGATACTCCTGTTTTGCATTGTTTAATTCCTCGCTATACAGGTCAAACAGCCTGTCACCATTTCTTACATAATCACCTACATTCTTAAAATAAAGTTTGTCGATCCTTCCCATTACCCTCGCACTTACTGATGTTGTTTTCATCTGATCCGTATTCAATACAGCAGTCAAAACCATCTGGTCACCGATCATACCGGTACGTATCGTATCAACCTTAATATTTCCCAACTGAACCTGTTGCTCACTCAGCTGGATCTCATCTTTATTTCCATTATTGCTTTTTTTCACCGGCGTTAATGGCATTTTACAAATAGGACATTTTCCAGGTTTTAGTTCCACCACCTGCGGATCCATCGAGCAGGTATAATATATATCCGTATCCACGTGCTCTTCATGATTTTTATTGTGGCATGAAATAAGCAGTAAAGCAATCGATAAAATAAATAATTGTTTCATAATAATTTTTTCCTGTTAACACCTGAATTAACGTTCATCATTTATCTTCACAAAACTTTCACTATCTATTAAGTATTGTGCATTCGCAGCAACAGAATCTTTTCCCGTCAATCCCCTTCTTACCTGCAAAAGATTTTTGTGTGCATGACCTGTCTCTACCTTATGAACTTTAAACCCTTCACTGGTTTTTAAGAAAACTATCCTTTCCAATCCAAGTGAAAGCACAGCTTCTTTAGGCAGCCAATATCCTGAATGTGATCCCGAAAAAATCGTTGCTTTTACCTGGCTGCCAACGGGAAGTTTTAAAACGCTGTTATCATAATTCACTCTTGCTACAATTGTTTTATTTCCTTTCCTGAAAAAGGGCTCGATATAACTTATGGTGGCGCTGAAATGTTTGCCAGGCATGGTTTCAGAGACGATTTTTACTCTATCACCTGTCTTTACAAAGAACTGGTCCTGCGGATAAATATTTAGTAATACCCACAAACGGTCTGGATCATACACTGAAAACACCGGTTGTCCCTTCTGCACATACATACCTTCTTTTAAATTCAATTCCTGTGTTGTTTGCAAAGTAGCATCCATTTCTTTCCCGCCCTGTTGCGATTGTGCCATATTGGTCGTACCAATGGCATCATGAATATGTCCTGAATAGGTACTGTAAACTGCGATCGACAATGCTGAATTGCCGGATTGAATGACTTGTTGCAATTGTTGCTGAGAAAATCCAAGCAGCAATAATCTTTGCTTAGCCGCCTCGATCATTGTTGCGTTCTCTTTATCATTTTTCAAAAGCAATAGAAGATTTTGCTGTGCTGTCATCAATTCCGGGCTATAGATATCCATGATCCGCTGTCCTTTGCTGATCTTTTGATAACGATACTTTACATATAATTTTTCAATCCTTCCGCTGATACGAGCAGAAATAGTTCCAACTGATGAAGTATTATAAGCTGTATAACCTAATACATCGATCTCAACCGGCACATCACTTTGCTTTGCAATTACCAGCGGCAATGAAGCAATAACATATTGATTCGTCGGCTTCAGTAAAGTCTCAAGTGAAATGCCTTCTATCTTTTTTGCATCCGTTTCTTTTTTCACCAGATCCATTCCGCATATGGGGCAGGAGCCAGGTTTATCCTTTATAATTTCGGGATGCATCGGGCAAGTATACTCGTCATTGCGGGTTGCTGCTTGATGCTGCTGTTGCAAATGATCATGATTTTCAATTTTCACCAGGTCCATTCCACACTTTGGACATTTTCCTGGTTTATCACTGAATACAGAATCTTCAGGCATTGGGCAGGTGTATTGCCGCTTGCCGATTCCCTGTTGCTTATGTTGTGAATGGTCTTCTTTCTTTTCATTATTACATGCTGCAAGACCAATGAACAATAGACAAAAAACTACAGGTAAAATGAAGATTCCGCGAAAGACAATGTAGCTCTTGCTTTTTGCCAGGGGCCAATTGGTAACTGCTAGTTGCCCGTTTTCAGAAAATCGTTTCATAATAAATTATTTGATCTCCAATATTCTTTCCAACTCCACCTGCATTAACAACAATTCTCTTAATTGGTCCAGGTATTCAAGCTGGGTCATATTCAAAGTTTCCCATGCATCAAAAAGCATGAATAGTTCTTCCGTATTTTGCTCATAAGCCAATTGATAAGCTGAATAATTGTTTCTTAACGCAGGAATTATCTTTTCCTCATACAACCTGATCTGTTTTTGCTTCGCAATAATCTCGTTGCGCATCGATTGAGCCATGCCTGTCGCTTCATTTAATATCATTTGCTTTTCCTGTTGTAAACTTTCGTTTCGCCATCGTATGCCTTCCATATTTGCTTTATACATTCGGGAGGCGCCTCTTGTAAAAGGAATTTTTACCATGCCCATCAATGAATATTGCATCGGTAATCCTCCAAACCCAAACATGTGCTCATACCGAATTCCAAATTCCGGTTTAAGCTTGGCTTTCTCAGCTCCAAACTTTAACCAATTCAACTGTATTTCTTTGTTGACTGCTTTCAGATCGCTTCTTGCTGCAATTAATTGAGTGCTGTCATACAACTCCCTTGAATATTCTTTAATTGTATAGGACGTGTCAATAGAAAACTCAATCCCCTTATCACGATTCATCAATGTGTTTAATGCAATTCTTTTCAGTAAAATTTCATTCTCAAGCATTATCCGCATTTTTTCAAGACTCCCTAGGGCCGCTTTAGCTTTATAATAAGCATTGATCTTTTCCAAACCGTTCTTATAGCGCAACTCAGCACTTTGAATCATGAAATTGATCAGCTTCTCATTTTGAGTCAGTATTTTTATCTTTTGTAGATTGACAATCCAGGCATAGTAATTCTTTTTAGCTTCTGCATATAATTGGTTCAGCGAAAAATTCTTTTTTTCTTTTTCCACTGATGACATGGCCGACATATAAGCAAACTCAGCATCCTGCTTTTTCCGGTTAGGAAACATCTGTTGCACTGAGATCATATATTGTCCCATACCTTCCTCGTATCCCCCCATGCCGTCTTCCATTTTCTTCCAGAGATTCGGGTTATAAGGCGTCATCCATAAACCAGTTCCCAATTCAAGTGGCATCCAGCTCCTTGCTCCTTTGGCTGTTTCATCCATTGAGCGAATGTCATTGTCATACATTTTCAGCAGGGGATTCACATTTTTTACGGAATCCAGCAATGCATTTAAAGGTAAAGTCTGTTGCCCATTACTAATTCCAAAACCCAGGAAAATTGAAAGAACAATTAATAAAATATTTTTTTTCATTGTTATGAATTTTTAGCGAATCATTCATGTCCCAATTGAGCTATCTGCAATTTGCCATGTCTCTTCAATTCATATTCCCTTACCATTGCATACATCACTGGCAAAACGATCAACACAAAGAGTGTTGACGTAATTAAACCGAAAACAAATGGGTACGTGATCGGTTTCATCACATCACTGCCTGTTCCTGTTGCCAGTAAAATAGGTAATAGTCCAAGAACATCCACGATTACTGTCATAAGCTTTGGTCGCAATCGCAATACCGCGCCGTCATAGATCGCATCTTCAAGAGCGCCTCTATTCATTGGCTGTTGCAATTCCCTTTGTTTCATTATTTTTTTATATAATGAATTATTAAGATATACCAGCATGAGCACTCCCGTTTCTACAGCTATTCCGAATAAGGCAATAAAGCCAACTGCAACCGCAACGGAAAAGTTTACATTAAAAAAGTAAAGTGAGTATGCCCCGCCAACAAGTGCTATCGGAATCGAAGACAGGACGATCAATACTTCCCGGAAAGTGTGAAAGGTGAAATACAGGATGACGACAATGATCACCAATACAATCGGTAAAATGATTTTTAATCGTTGCTCTGCTCTTGCCTGGTTTTCATACTGCCCACTCCATTCCAAAAAATATCCTTTAGGAAGTTTTTTTACCGCATCAGATAGTCTTCTTTTTGCATCATCAACGGTGCCGCCGAGGTCGCGATCACGTACATTAAACAAGAGTGTGCCGCGCAGCATTGCATTTTCGGAATTGATCATTGGCGGTCCCTCTGCGATTTCAATATCAGCCAGTGCAGCCAGTGGAATCGGCCCGTAGTTCATCGTGCTTACCGGAAGCCGTTTCAGTTTTTCAATTGAATTACGATAATCCTGGGCCATTCTGACATTAACGGAAAAACGCTGCCTGCCTTCAATAGTTTGTGTAATATTCATACCGCCGAGAGCAGTTTCAACAAACATGTTCACATCATCTACCGAAAGATTGTAACGCCCGAGTTCTTCTTTTTTAATTTTTATGTCAAGGTATTTACCACCGGTTATGGGCTCTACATAGAGGTCTTTTACTCCTTCTACCCCCTGTAATGATTTTCTAAATTCCTGGGCTAGCCTATTTATGGTGTCAAGGTTTTGACCGTAAATCTTTATTCCCACATCAGTACGAATACCAGTTGAGAGCATATTAATTCGATTAATAATTGGTTGCGTCCATCCATTTACCACACCGGGTATCTGCATCTTGGCATTCAGTTCATTGATGATATCATTCTTTGTGATTCCGTCCCGCCACTGTGATTGGGGCTTCAACAATACAATCGTTTCAATCATACTGATCGGTGCATTGTCAGTTGCAGTGTTGGCTCTGCCTGCCTTGCCCAATACATTCTTTACTTCCGGCACTGTAAGCATCAGTTTATCCTGCACCTGCATAATCCGCTTTATTTCCGAATTGGATACATCAGGCAACGTCACAGGCATAAAAAGTAACGAGCCTTCATCCAGTGGTGGCATGAATTCTCTTCCTAATCGCATCACCAATGGTATGCTCCCCGCAAGAATTAAAAAGCTGATAAGAAGAGTAAGCTTTTTCCATTTCAAACACCAGCGAAGAATTGGAGAATATAAAAAAATAAAAAACCGGGACACAGGATGTTTACTTTCAGGTCTTACTTTTCCTTTCAGCAGAACAACCATAAGCACCGGTACGAGAAATATGGCAACAAAGGCAGAGCCGATCATCGCAAAAGTTTTTGTCCATACCAATGGTGAAAAAAGCTTATGCTCCTGCCCAGTTAAAAATAAAATTGGACTAAATGAAACTAACGTCACCAGGATCGAACTGACAACAGCTTTACCAATCAACTTTGAAGATGATTCAATTTTTTGCTCTCTTTCCTGTTTGGTTAGCATATCAATGTTTTAATCGGTTTCACCACTTAAGGACTTCATTGTGTTTTCTACCATCACAATTCCTGCATCCACAAGATCACCAACGGCCAGGGCCACTCCTGCCAAAGACATGATATTTGAAGTAATGCCAAACCATTTCATCATGATGAATGCTATCAATACAGACATCGGGATTGTAATCACTACAACCAATGCGCTTCTTACATGTAATAAGAAAATAAAAAGCACAAGGCATACGATCACGATCTCTTCTATAACAGCTTCTTTCAACGTAGCAAGCGTTGCTTCGATCAGGTCGGAACGATCATAAGCTGTTTTAAATTTTACTCCGGGCGGCAGGCCTTTTTGTACATCATCTAATTTTATTTTAACACGGTCAATAATGTCTTTGGCATTTTCTCCATAACGCATTACTACAATTCCGCCGACCTTTTCACCCTCGCCATTTTCTTCAATAATACCAAGGCGTAATTCTCCACCCATTTGCACCGCACCAAGATCTTTAATGCGAACCGGGATTGAATTAATGGTTGTAACTGGAATTTCTTCGATCTGCCTTATATCTTTTATATAGCCTAATCCCCTGATGATATAACCAATATCCGATTGTTCAAATTTTCTTCCACCAACATCATTGTTATTGACTTTGATCTTGTTAACCAAATCCATCAGGGGAATATTGTAGTACTGTAATTTGACCGGATCGACAACGACCTGGTATTGCTTTTGAAACCCTCCGAAAGAAGCGACTTCGCTTACACCTTCCACTGTTTGTAACGCAAAACGTATATACCAATCCTGCAATGCCCGTAGTTCACCAAGATCATAACCAGGCGCATCCAATGTGTACCAGTAAACATGTCCTAAACCTGTCCCATCCGGACCCAGCGTTGGGGTAACATCTTGTGGCAACAAGCGTTGGGCAGAATTCAATCGTTCGAGCACACGGGTTCTTGCCCAATAGATATCGGCATTATCATCGAATATCACAAACACAAAACTCATCCCGAACATGCTGTTTGCCCGAATGTTTTTTACTCTTGGAATTCCTTGCAGGTTGCTTACGAGCGGATAGGTCACCTGGTCTTCAATGATCTGCGGATTGCGACCCATCCACTCAGTAAAAATGATCACCTGGTTCTCAGATAGATCCGGGATAGCATCGACAGGCGTTGTTTTGACAGCATAAACGCCATAAACAATAACACCGACCGCTATCATTAGAACAATGAACCGGTTACGCAGTGCAGCTTCTATGAGTTTTGAGATCATGATTTTGTTTTCGGTAAACTCTTTCTTATTTCAACTTACTCTCAATTGTTTGTTTTCTTAACTTTCTTCTCAGTGAGCTCCATTCCGCATTTGGCGCACTTGCCCTGCTTATCACTTGTTACGTCAGGATGCGCACTGCAGCAATATGTTTTCATAACTTCTGCCTTCATTTCTTCCTTTTTAGATAGTGACAATTTTTTACCACAATCAGGACACTTGCCAGACTTGTCGCTTATTACCTCTGCATGTACCGGGCAGGTAAAAGTTTTTGTTACCTTTCTTTTCATTTCTTCTTTTTCAGACAGAGAAAGATCCATCCCGCATTGACGACACTTGCCCGCCTTATCCATTTTGACATCGGGATGCATAGAGCAGGAGTACAAAGCAACATGCTGGGTAGTATCTCTCTTACCTGCTTTTTCCTGGGCAAATACCGAAACAGAACTGATAGTAATAGCTGCTATCAACAGCATCATGTACTTTTTCATAAAAAATTTTGAATGTTAGAATTAAAATACAGTACCGTCAGCCAGGCAACAGTCTATTACCCGACTGCAGAAGCGATAACTGTATTTAAATGCGGAAAACGCAGTTGAGGATAAGAATCTCAAGGACACTGTTTGGAGATATGTGGCTGGTCCGGTGTTTCGCTTTTTGAGAAAAACAAAGTTCAGATGTGATGATTAAAGGTGCCGGAGTAGCAACTGCAGAAATTTGAAACAGCGGGATGTCAAATTGAGCACACTTCTGATCTGTATTATTTTTTATAAAGTGACGCTCATCCTTGCAACAACTTCCGATTTCTTCCATTCCGCAGTTCTCGCACAAATCACCTGTTCTCTCCGATAAGCTCCAGTCCACCAGTTTATCCATGCAATAGTGAAGATGAAGTGTGGCCCCAGCAGAACTTATCAGATAGATTAATGCCAATATCGTAACGATGAATTTCTTCATGGTTGTAGTGTTAGCTGCGATTAAAGTATTTTCTCTACCCCAAAAATGTTACATTGTGTCTCATTTTTTTCTGATGCAGGTCACAAGTATCAATGACTTGAATCATCAGGGCGCCCCAAAACCTGCCCCTTTTTTCGTCCTCTTACTGTAGGTTCTTATGTCTATGAATAATTTTTTTAATACGTCAACGTAATTCCTACCCCAATACCCATATCACTATCGTAGTGCGTAGAAAGAGAAAAGTATTTTGTCAGGATATACCGCAATCCGGCCATATATTCTTTATCGGTGTTTCCCATTAAATTTAACCTAAGCCTCGGCGTTAATGGTATATCTTCCCGCATCAATTGAAACCGGAATTTACCTTTACTGTCAAACCTTGCTTCAGCTATCATAAGCATCGGCAATGTATATTGAACACCAGCTACAAATGCTTTCCTGTTATTCTGGTTGCTCTCTTGACCAAATAGATTTTTTTCCGATTCATCTTCTACACTATTATGATGATAGTCAAAGCCAATAAAAGGAAACCACCATTGCATTCTCCCAAAGTAGCGTCCCAGGTAAGTTTCACTTTCAACGCCATGATGGTCTTTAAGGCCAATTCTCCATTCTGTCGAAAGGCGATAACGGGTATTTGCCAGCATAAATTCCCCATCACTGCCATTAGTTTCGAATCCCACACTACCCATCGCATGAAATTTTCTGTCATCAGAATTTAACCCTCGCTTCGCAACTTTTTCACTGGTAATATCCGTTTTATCTGCAAGAGGGTTGTCATACCTGAACACTCTTCCCATTCCACTCATCATGTGGTATAAAATATGGCAATGGAAAAACCAATCGCCACCAGGTTCATTAGCTGCAAATTCAATAGTATCCCTTTCCATGGGCATTATATCAATTATGTTTTTCAGGGGAGCATACTCCCCTTGGCTATTCAAAACCCGAAAATCATGTCCATGAAGGTGCATCGGATGACGCATCATGCTGTTGTTGAAGAGAATAATTCGAACGTTTTCACCTTTCTTGATAAGTATCTTGTCGCTTTCAGAAACAACTTTATTATCCAGGCTCCATACATATCGATTCATATTACCTGTCAGGTCAAATCTCAATTCTTTTACCGCGCCTGCTGGCAAAGTTGATCTTTTGCCTGATCGCAGCATATCGTAATTCAGCGTAACAATATCCCCATTACTACTCATTTGCATGTTGCCCATATTATGGCCACTATGATCCATTGTCGAAGGCATTGCAGTGGTAGTATCATCAGGGGTTTCCGGCCCTGTGATTTCAGGATACATTACGGTATTCATGTCCATTATCTGGTTTTGCATTTTCATTCCCTCCATCTCTATCATATTACCCCTCATGTCCATCATATCATTCATCATTTTCATGCCAGCAAAGTATTTTAGTCTAGGCAAGGGTGAAGCCAATTGTTTTATTCCATTTCCCAACCATAACGATGCTGATTTCGTTCGGTCTTCAGGAGTTACCAAAAACTCAAAGGCGGTACTATCCGCAGGAATGGTTACAACTACGTCATAAGTTTCAGATACAGCGATGATCAACCTGTCTACTTCCACCGGCTCTACATCGTTTCCATCTGTGGCGACAACTGTTATCTTTCCACCGGCCCAGGTAAGCCAGAAATAATCTGAAGCACCCGCATTGGCTATTCGTAGCCGCACTTTATCACCACCTTTAAATTTTCGTTGCTCATATTGGTTCTTTCCATTTAATAAAAAATTGTCATAATAAACATCACTAACATCCATCGCATTCATTCTTTTCCATTCATTGGTAATTTTAGTATTAAAATGTCCCCCTTTTATTGCTTCTGAATAACTCTGGGTACTTCCTTTTTGAATCCCAAACCAATCGGTAGCAGCATGAAGACTACGATGAACCTCTTCCGGATTCATATTTGTCCATTCGCTGATTATAATTGGTAAAGTCGGAATGTCCCATTCCTCTCTTTTATTCATTATGAAAGCCCCATACATTCCGATCTGTTCCTGGAGTTTGCTGTGACTATGATACCAGTGTGTACCATGCTGAATAATGGGAAACTTATAAAGATAACTGCCTCCCGGTTCAATAGGCATTTGCGTGAGAAAGGGTACTCCATCCATTCTATTGGGAAGAAATAGCCCATGCCAGTGCAGGGATGTTTCCTCTTTCAAGTTATTGTGTACATAAATTTCTGCTGTGTCACCTTCAGTAAATGTTAGCGTGGGCATTGGGATCTGTCCATTAACAGCAATAGCCCGTTTTTTCTTGTTGCCAAATGTGACAAAAGTGTCTGCTATATAAAGATCATACCTAACGGTCCGGGGCGGGATTTTAGAGGTAACTGTTTTTATAGGTCCTAAATTGGCTTTTGCCTTCTTAATATTCGTCAATAGCGGATCATTTTCAGCGGACGTATCCATCTGGTCGGTTTGCTGATTATCTTTCTTTGATTTCTCAGGAACAAGTTTCATTCCGCACTTGGGACAGTTCCCAGGTTTATCAGACCGGACTTCCGGATGCATCGGACAAGTATAAATAACCTGCCCTTTGGGATAATCAGGGCTAACCTGCACCGTATTCGTAGTTTCTTTGTGAACTGGATTCTGGTTCAATGTATCCTTTGGAGTTTTTATCTCAACAGGTTTCTTAACGACCGGTTTCTTTGCAGCCTTCGGTTTTTCCTTTACCAGTTTCATACCGCATATTGGACAGTCGCCCGGTTTAGGAGCATGTATTTGAGGATGCATGGGGCAAGTGTAGGTTACCCTTTGGGCATTAGCCAGGAAATACAACGATACTCCCAAAACCATTAATAGTATTTTTTTCATTTTCTTCTATATTAGGTTAGCGTCATACTATCTATGCAATTATTTTTCATCCCTGGTAATTTCATTCTCATAAAATCAATTTCCACCGGTTGGCTTCAACGCCATACCACATAAGTGACGCTTACCCGGCTTATCCTACAACAGCTTCAAATGCAGGGCAAGTGTAATTTCCAAATAGTGTTGGTGCTCCATATCTCTTTTTTACGCGGACTTAACCGGTAGAATTTATCCTGATTGTAGTGCGACTTACCTAGGGGTATCTGAATTTTTTACCGGCACAGTAAGTTTCATTCCACATTTGGGACACTTCTCATCTTTTTTACCAATTACTTCAGGGTGCATCGAACAGGCATATAATTGTTCTGGAACTGGTTTCATAATTTGTGGTTTTGTGCTTGTATCTATTGCGGTGGTTTCTGTGGGCTTTGTTTCAGTTGGTGTTGCTTGTTCTGCCTTATCGCTGTTTGAATTGCAGGCAATAAATACAAATGCTATTACGATGGCAGAAAGAGTTATTTTTTTCATATTAAATGATTTGATAAGTGATGAATTAATTTTAAGAAACGTTTTATTTACTTTCCCACTCTGCCACCCGTTTTTTCAATGCAGTTACTGCATTGGTCATTTTTTTCTTTTCTCCTAATTCAATGGCTCTTTTCGCAACAGGAATAGCGGCTTTGTAATCTTTTAGATCTGCAAGGATTTTTTGCAACAGGTTAGGGTAATCGAAATTTTCTTTATCTGCCTTTTCCGCTTCTGCTGCCCATGCAGCGGCTCGTTTTAAATCTCTTCCAGTGGTATAATAATAGTTAGCCGCCTGATAAAACAGCTCCGGTTCTTGTTCGCTATTATTAATCAGCCGGGTGTTGATTTCAGCCATCACTTTTTTATCTACCGGGCTTTTGAGCGATACTTTAACCAATGTGTTCTCCCAACTCAGCGTAAGAAAGGCATCGCCGCGGCTTGTCAATTCACTTATATCAATAGTGAACGCTTCATGAAAATTTTCTGATCTTACCGATTGTGCTTTAAAACGATGTACATCTTTTTTACTGTCATAGCCGATCGTTCCGTGCAATGTTGTATCCGCATTAATGATAATTGTCCATTCTTTTTCTCCCGGAATAGTAAATAGTGAATATCTCCCCGCATGGAGAAGTTTATCGCCCGCTATTATTTCTTCGGATAAATGAATACTAGTTGCATTACTTGCACCTGTTCGCCAAAGACTATCAAATGGAACTAATTCCCCAAATATTTTTCTTCCTCTTGCCAAGGGACGGGAATAAGTAACTGTTATTTCTCCATTTACCAATTGTTGTGTAAAGGATGCTTCGGGGCTTGATGGAGGGAGAAGGAAACTTACTTTCTCCTGAGCTAATAATGAGATTGAGAATCCAATAAAGATTATCGTTAGTAGTTGCTTCATGGGAAAAGAATTACTGTTTAATTGTTTCAACTGTTTTACCGCAGGAAAGCATTTGAGACCCATAGTAGGGGTTTTTGATTGCGTTTTCCTTACTTAGCCAATTAGCACCTTTACCGTCATTTGCCATAGGGCAAAACTGGTAATACACTGTTTCAGCAGGTT
>CBFGXP010000035.1:0-24099 GCA_965652775.1 uncultured bacterium | reverse complement strand
TCCCATTCAACTGAATTGAAAATTGCATATCGTTATGAATAGAAAGTATCAACAAGCAGGTAGCAGTGCAAAATACAGGGCTGGTAATACAATGATGTCCGTTCCAGCTTCCATCACGATTCTGAATGTTTACCAATTTTCCACTCATCATATCATACCACTTTTTCCAGGCATCTCCTCCCTGCATCAACATACTTTCACCTGTCATTAAAAAGCTGAGGAATTCTTCACCACCATTATTTCCAAATCCTGACATCACATCTTCTTTTAACGCTTCACCTTTCGCAGCTTCATTTACCTTATACGCTGTAGAAAAATTTTTGGACTCTGAAAAACTTAAGCCGGCAACCACAAGATTTTCTTCCGTCACTTTTGCGTTCTTGTCCAGCTTCCCCTCCTTTTTTGCCTTACTGATTACCACTTCAGCCCTCTGCGCATCCTTGGCGCTGGCTCTTGCTGTACTGGAAATAGAATACAATAAAACTCCCGCAGCATCACTCGTCGCCGCCGCTTTAGTATCTGCATTGAAATTCAATTTCTGATATTCACGGCTCCGTTTGAGCTTGTTTGAATCAACGGTTCTGCCAATGTCATCAGCACTTTCAAGCGCATTGTTTGCCAATGCGGATTGTAAAACGGGAGCCCAACCTCCATCCTGCCATGCTCCATTATTACTTTGTGTCTTTTGAATTTTATCAATGCATTTGTCCAGCGCTTTTTCTATACGTTTTTTTAATTGTTCATCTTTTATGTCATATCGCAGTAAGTTGGTAAAGAATTGAGCAGTAAGGATGACATCAATATTTCTACCCAGCTTCACTTGCGGTTGTGTATTGGTTAGTGTAGTTATCTGGACCTGGTTGGCCGGACAATTCTCTACGGCCTTTAATAAATATTCAGTTCCTTTCATTAACGCCGCAGCGTATTTACCTTTTTCCAAAGTGTTTTCATTTCTAAGCAGACTCATAGTGACCAGTGACGTAGAAGCAGGATCAGTACTTACTGCGTGCGGATCCCTTATGTTTTGTGCAGCATGGCTACCTGAACCCCAACCCCCATCCGGAGCCTGGGCCGCAGCAATCCATTCAATGCCTCTTTTCACTGCAGAATCCACCATAGGGCTCGTGATAAATGTGCTAACCCTTTTTCCATCTTCTGAACTATCGATTCCCAGGATAGTCTTCATTACGCAGACATGGTTGGGTGTTGGGTTACTGCAACATTTGACGGTCTTCTTTGATAAATTCGGATGCGTGGTTTTCGACGAAGAAGCGAGAATGGTAATGGCGCTGATGCCAAAGATGACAAGCGGGAGCAGCCATTTTGCTTTTTTAGTTAATGGTTTCATGGCCTTGATTTTTATTTATTAATTTTTACAAATCAGGTTTATGCAACTAAATCTGTCGGTATCTTCTCTATTGAGATGAACGGATTTTCACAATTACATAAGAGAACCCCAAATTTTTATTGTTAATTTTATTTGTTGACCTTCCTAAAGAATATATCATCCACTAACCAAAGCGATACTGAACTGGTATCATTATATCGCCAATCCGGAGATTTGAAAATATTGGGCGAATTATACCAGCGATATATGGACCTGGTATATGGTGTTTGCCTGAAATACCTGAAAGAGCCGGAACGATCCCAGGATGCGGTAATGCAGATTTTTGAAGAACTGGTATCAAAATTGAAAAAGCATGAAGTAGAGAATTTTCGGGGCTGGCTGCACCAGGTAGCTAAAAATTATTGCCTGATGCAACTCAGGACTCCAAAGAATTTGAAAACAGTGGAGCTTCCGGCATTACTTATGCAAAATGAAGAAGATGTGCATCTGAATGGCGTGATGGAAAAGGAGGAGAATTTTCAAAAACTGGAGAAATGCATGGCTTCACTTTCTGACGAGCAACGAACGATGATAAAACTGTTTTATCTTGATGGGAAGTGTTATAATGAAATAGTTGAGATCACCGGGCATAATTGGAACAATGTCCGGAGCTCGATTCAAAACGGCAGGCGAAACTTGAAGTTGTGTATGGAAAAGAAGGAGTCAGAAGTCAGGAATCAGGAGTCAGGGGTTTAATGTGGAAATTGAAATTTGTCATTTGGAATTTTAAATATAAGTGTCTGAAGGAAAAAACATAAAAAGTTACACATCCGCCGATATTGAAAAATATTGGAGCGGTGAGCTTAGCACGGCTGAAATGCATGCAATTGAGAAAACTGCTATGGATGATCCTTTCCTGGCAGATGCCCTGGAAGGATATAAGAACAGGGTCAACGCTGCAGAAGATTTAAATGCGTTACAAAACAAACTTGATAAAAGAGTGACTGCAGCAGCGACGGTCATTCCTATTAAGCAAAAGAAATTTACATGGATAAAGGTAGCTGCTGCTGTCCTGATCATTAGTGGAATTGGCCTGTTGGTTCAGCAATTAGTTTTAAATAACAAAAACGAGAGTCCGATCGTAAATGTGGAAAATGCTGAGAAAGCTAAGGCTGATGTGGCTATAACTAACGAACAACCAAAATCTGATATTTCACCAGCAGCTAACCAAAGTTTATCAGATACATTGTCTTTCAAGGCCACTGCAAAAAAACCAAATGATATAAAAATAACATCTGGCACTTCTGCTTTTTTAACAAAAGATACAATTAGGAATAACGACGATAGAGTAGCCGCGGATATTAAAACTGAAAGTTCCAGGGATGACGTTGCACTTAAAAGTTCTCCATCGATTGTAACAGCTAATAAAAGAGAAGAATCATTTAAGGAGAAAGAAGCTTTGGGAAGAACAGTTCCTGACAGTAACAGATCTTTAAACGATATCAAAGTAACTGCAGCCGCAAAAAGTAAAGCGGCGGAAACATTTCATGATAGAAACATGAATGCAGCAGCTTTTCTAAACAACAAGTTTAATTATCGTGTTGTAGATGTGCAAAATAATCCTGTGCCTTTTGCCAATGTTTTCAATACCCGTGACAACGTAGGCACTTATACTGACATTAAGGGTAATTTCAATCTTGTATCAAGCGATAGTGTATTGAATGTGCAGATCAGGTCTCTTGGTTATCTTCCTAATACCTACAAACTTGTTCCGTCCAGCCAGGCTCCGGCTTTAGTATTAAAAGATGATAATACAAGCAGGCAACTTATGTCGCTAAATCAAAGTGTAGTGAGCAATGTTCCCAGGAAAGATACCGCTGAGCTCGAAGAACCGGAAGTAGGCTGGGGATATTATAATACTTACGTGGCCAACAATATTCAAATACCTGATAATATCAGGAAAAAAAGCACACTCAGTAATGTTGAACTTAGTTTTGACATAGATAAAACGGGACATCCTATTAATATTAAAGTGACAAAATCATCACAATGCAAAGAATGTGATGAGGAAGCGATTCGACTACTGAAAGAAGGTCCGAAATGGAAAAGAAAAGGGAAAAAATCTAAAACAAGCATCTCCATTACTGTTGATCAAAAATGAGACGTTCTCTATCGTCTATTCCCCTACCTTTGTCGTCCTAAAATAATTGTCATCATGAAAAAAATCTTTTTATTAGCCCTTGCTTCATACATATTTATTTATAGTGAAGCTCAGCAACTTAACACACCACAACCTAGTCCGACAGCCAACATTAAACAAAACTTTGCCTTATCGAACATCGAAATTTCATATTCCCGCCCTGGTGTAAAAGGCCGTAAAGTTTTTGGCGACCTTGTACCTTACGGAAAGGTATGGAGAACCGGTGCTAACAATGCCACAACGATCACTTTTGGAGAAGAAGTAATGATTGGTGGAAAAAAAGTTGCGGCTGGTAAATATGGCCTGCTCACAATTCCTAATGCAAATGAATGGACTTTTATTATTTCAAAGCAAACCAATGTCACAAGTCCAGCTGATTATAAAGAAGACCAGGATGTAGTAAGGGTAACCGCAAAACCGGAAACTACGCCTTTCGTAATTGAAACTATGATGATCAGTGTTGATGATATAACAAGCAATAGCTGTCGTATTGGTCTGGGGTGGGAAAAAACGTGGGCCAGCTTTGAGGTAAAAGCCGATGTTGAAAGTAAGGTTATGGCACAGATAAAGAACGCAATGGAAAATGATAACAAACCTTATTTCAATGCAGCACTCTATTATATCGATAATGGAAAAGATCTGAACAAAGCAGTTGAATGGTTGGATAAAGCTTATGCTCAAAATCCTGAAGCATTTTGGGTGTTGTATCAAAAAGCCCGTGCACAAAAAATGCTGGGCAAAAAAACAGAGGCAGTTGCTACCTCAAACAAATCAATTGACCTTGCAAAAAAAGCAAAGAATGATGATTATGTTTCTTTAAATGAAAAGTTGCAGAAAGAAATGAAGTAATACCTTTCAGAAATATTTGTGAACCCTGCTTATGGCAGGGTTTTTCTTTTTGCAAATATTAGTTGTAAAAGAAGTGCAAAAAGAATAACGCCGAAGGCACCGATAGGATTTAACCAAAGGAAACCCAGTCCGATTAACTTCAACTTAGCAGGAATGTAAATTGAGAAGATCATCAATTGAGTTAACAGCGTGGCATAAAATACTGCATTGCCATTTGTAACCCTTTTAAAAAATAATGCTACAAGAAAAACGCCAAGAATGGGTCCGTAAAAAATAGACCCAAGTTCGTTTACTGTTTCAATAAGGCTGTTACCAATATTATAGGAATACATGGCCACGATCACACAGAAGATACCCCAAACAAGTGTGTATCGTTTCGATATTTGATATTCAGCTTCGTTAGAAATATCTTTTTTTGAAAACCTCCGGTGGAAATCAACCACTGTACTTGAGGCAAGTGAATTTATGGCCGCAGCAATACTGCCCCATGATGCAAGAAAAATTATTGCTATTAATAACCCTACCATGCCTACCGGCAGGTTATCGACAACAAATCTTAAAAAGATATAATTTGTATCACTGGTATCCCCTGGTACTTTTTCCGTCAGCATCCACGACTTCACTTTTTTACGGATACTGTCCGATTGCCCTTGCAATTGTTGCAGCTCGATACCCTGACTATCTTTTTCTTCTGTAGTTTTTGCATTAGCAAACAAGGCAACAGCAGATTTTTTTTGGACTGACAGGTCATCGTATGCTCGCTGCGCAATTTGTAAGGAATCTCTATGTGAAGAGTTTTCTAATTTGCTTAATTGTACCTGGTTAAAAAATAAAGGCGCATTGTTGAATTGATAAAATGTAAAGACCAAAGCGCCGATCAACAAAATGGCAAATTGCATGGGCACTTTTACAAGTCCATTCATCAGCAAGCCCATACGGCTTTCAGTAAGTGATTTAGCAGTAAGATAACGACCTACCTGGCTTTGGTCCGTTCCAAAATAAGAGAGGGCAAGAAAGAAACCACCAATAACACCACTCCATATGTTATACTTATCTCCCCAATCGAATCCATTGCCTTTTTCAAAACCGGTAGTAATGACATTCAATCTCCCAAGTTTTCCGCTCACCTGTAACGAATCAATAAAACCAACACCTTCAGGCAACATGTGTACAACCATATAGGCAGCCAAAAACATTCCGGCAAAAATGATGATGAGTTGTAACTGCTGCGTATAAGCCACTGCCTTTGCACCACCGCTAAGCGTATAAATTATCAGCAAACCGCCCATGAATAAATTCGTCCAGTAAATATTCCAGCCCAGCAAAGATGAAAGAATGATTGATGGGGCAAACACACTGATGCCTGTTGATACACCCCTTTGCAATAAAAATAAAAATGAAGTGAGCGTTCGTGTTTTCCCGTTAAACCGATTTTCAAGAAACTCATAGGCGGTATATACCTTGAGCTTACTGAAAATAGGAACAAAGAAAATGCAGATCACAACCATTGCCAATGGAAGCCCAAAATAGTACTGAACAAACCTCATTCCGTCAGTGTACGCCTGGCCCGGCGCTGAAAGAAAAGTGATAGCACTTGCCTGGGTACCCATAATACTTAACAATACTAATCCCCATGGTAAACTTCTATTGGCAAGTATGTAACCATCCAGATTATGGGTAGTACGGCTCCTGTACAAACCATAAGCAATTATCCCGGCCAGTGTAGCAGCTAGTATTATCCAATCAAGTTGGCTCATGAAAAGGCTTTGGTAAAAAAGCTAAAAAAGATGATAAGCAGCACAAGAAAAACTATAACGAATACGTACCATTGATTCCATGTTCGGAAACCTGGTACTTTATCGTTGTTTTCATTCATGATCAAATATTTTAATTCATCGATCTTTCCTGATAAGTCCCGAAATTAGAAGACCCAGCGCCAACCCAATCAGTATTCCAAGTGGTACCCTTTTAATAAATAATCCAATTGCGAGACCAAGTACAACCGTAACTACCACAGCTATTGTTCTTCTCGTGTTACTTTCTGAACTATTCATTAAAATGCTTTTTTCCTGTTTAATGCGATCAGGTTTGCCAATAAACGATAGGCACCCGGCACACCAGCAGGCAATTCTCTGAAAAATACAAGTCCGGTGTAGGTAAAATATCCACGACCGTATTTTGCGATCAACAAACTTCCATCATCAGGCTTTTCTCCGGGATCATTCATTGCAAGTATCTTTTCAAACTTACCAGTAGTGTCAACCGCATCATAGATACTTCTTTCCTGTATCCATCCTTTGAAATCATCCTGGTTTATTTTATTCGGGAAATTCAAAGCAGGATGCTCAGGCTTTAAAAAAGTAACAGGTGCATTTTCATCAGTAACCCTGTTACGGGAGATTGTAAAATCATAAGGTCCAATTTTTGATCTTACATTACTTATAAAGTTGTTTGTATTATATTGAACGATCAGGTTACCACCTTGCTCAACATACCTCATCAGCTTATCATGATAATTACCAATCCAATCCAGCGTATTGTAAGCTCTCACCCCTACAATGATCGCATCAAATTTCTCGAGCGGATTCTTTGCAATTTCTTTCAGGTTAAGCCGGTTTACTTCAAAACCCATCTGTTCCAATGCTTCAGGAACTTTATCGCCGGCACCAACAATATAACCGATCTTTCTGCCATAGGTCACAACGTTTACAACTTTCAATGCAACATCTGCATCATGGAAGTAACTAATGACGGGTATGTGGTCGTACTTTATTTCATGCCTGTCGCTTTTAATTAAATTTTTACCCGTTGTATCTGTAACCGCAAATAATACATTGACAGACGACTTAATTTCTTTGCCGCTATAATCAAACCCTAAAGTCTGGTTCTTTGAATTAACGCGGATCCGTTGATTGCTGAAAGTGAAATTTGGAAGCGGTTTCATATCGCTTTGAGAAAGTGCAACAATTTTTCCCGTAAAATCCTTTTTTAATCCTTTTAAAGAAACACTGCCACTGGTTCTGTCATTACCGTTACCGTTCATGATAATTTTCAGATCCTCAGACGGAGTAATAATAACCGGGGGAACAACAACAAGTGGTGAGTATAACTCTCCCCGTACGGGATCCGTAAATTTATATTTCACCACTCTTGAAAAAACGAGATCTTCTCCTTCAATGGTTGCTTTCAAATTTATAATATAACCAGGCTGCACATCAGGATTGCCAATTTTTGTCTGGTCATTTACATTAAAATAACCTTGTTCCATTTTATTTTCAAGCCAGTAAGGCTGAGTAATTGGCTTTGCAGAAGGGACAAAAAATGTCTTAGCGAAATTGATATTTATGTTTTTTACCAATTGCAAATTCATCGCAGAATCATACCCATCAACTGAAAATCCTTTTATATTGACGTTTGCTCCCAACCGGTTATTAAATTGAAAGTTGAACCTGATTGAATCGGTTTGCACAGCAAACTGTTCATTGGCAAAAACATCCAGCCACAATCCAGTGCATTGTTCTATCAATTGTTTTGTTTCACTTAATTTTTTATCCTTCCAGTAACCTGCCGGTAAAGAATTAAGGGCTTTGTATAATTGAACCAACCCTTTTACTGAATTTTCCGGATGCAAAAAATCAAATGACGATGCGAGATCATTTACCATTTTCTCTATGGCATTGCCTCCATGTACTTTTTTCCAGGTAATATCTATTCCTTCAAGCAGATCATTTTTGGGTTGATCGCCCTTTATAGCAGTGAAGAATTCAATTGCTTCGCCCCTTCCGGCAGGCACACCAAACCCCTGGCTTTTATGCTGGCTGCGGCTTTCCGCTGCTATTTCGCCATAACTTTTTCCAAGTAACGGGCTATACCCCCCAACATCCACCTTAAACTGATCATCTCTTTGAGTAATTGTATTACCGAAATTAAAAGTGTTCCATAAAACTCTTTTCACCTGCCAAGGTTGTACATATTTTAACTGATCAATAAAACGACCGGGATCCGCCGCTGCTGAAAATGCCTCAGTTGCCAAAATTGCAGAAGCCGTGTGATGTCCATGTCCGCCTTCACCGGTAGTTGGAAATCTTGTAATAACTACGTCTGGTTGAAATTTTCTGATCACCCATACTACATCACTTAATATTTTTTCTTTATCCCATTTTGTAAATGTCTCTTCCGGGTTTTTTGAAAAGCCAAAATCAAATGCACGGGTAAAAAATTGTTCACCGCCATCTATCCTTCTTGCAGCTAATAGTTCCTGTGTCCTGATCAATCCGAGATCGATGCCCTGTTCATCACCTATCAGGTTTTGCCCGCCATCTCCTCTTGTCATTGATAAATACCCCGTACGGTATAGTTTATCCTTTGACAAATAAGCGATCAGCCTTGTGTTCTCATCATCCGGATGGGCTGCTACATATAAAACCGATCCCAGCACATTCAATTTGCGAATGGCAAGATAAATATCGGCAGAAGTCCATGCTTGTGGCGTTTGAGCGAAGATGTTAAAAGTTAAGACGAGAACTAAACTGAGAATAAACGTTTTTTTCATCCGGCAAAATTATTCAGCGAATATAAGTGTTGTTGAGAATGTCTTTTGGCCGGTTATAAAAAAAGCCCACGGCAACAGACACTTGCTTCCTATTAACAGGGTTTTTAATACTTAATTAACGCATTTATTGACCAACCAGGAACACAGCATTGCAAAACATCAGCTTTCCATTTTCCCAAAAATTTCTAAATAAAAGATTATCGGCCAGGTAAACTATTTTGCCAGCCCCCATATCCTGCACTCCAAAAACTAATGCATCATTCATCTTGTCTTTTAAAGATGAACCAACAAACCCGGACACCTGGCTATCCTTTTTTAATACGCCCACATTCCATCCACCACTTTTTATGAATTCATACAACTCGTCGTCTTGTTTCAATGTGTAATAAAAATTCGGATAGCCGAAGCCAAGGGGATGCGTGTTGTCAAGATGTACTTTAAAAATTGAACCCGGAATGTTTGACCTGATAGATTCTCTTTCTCGTTCTTCATACACTTGTAAAACGGCATAAGGATCTTTTTTATCAGTGCTTTCATCCGCCTTTTTTGACTTGATCGCCCAGTCAGTTCTTGCCAATTGTCCAACAGCACTTTCAAGCGCCACTAATCTTCCTCCTTTACTTATCCAATCCTTCAGTTGATCAGCAGAAGTTTTTTCACTAAGAAAACGATAATTTCCTGAAGGCATGATCATGACATCAAAATCACTCCAGTTGATCCTGCTGAAATCATTTACATTGACCAGCGTAACCGGATAATCAATTCCCTGCTCAAAAAAACTCCATACTTCACCGGCAGCATTTGCTCCAACTCCTTCTCCTGTTAATAATACTACACGAGGGGCTTTCATGAAATGTATTTTGCTGCTGCCCAGATCAAAGCCCTTATCCACGAAGCCTGTCGAGATAGCATTTGCCTTTATATTATTTGCATTGCATACCTGGTTAATGATCGATGCAAGCGTGGCACCAAATTTTTCATTCCCTTTTTTAATAACGATCAGCGATCCCCTGTCAAACTGCTGACCGTTACTTTCAAATGCGGATTCCGAAAAACGAACCTTTACTCCTTTTTGAAACAGATCAGTCAGTGCCTTTACACTTTGCAAACCCTGCCAACGGATAACATAACCATAAGCATCGCTTATGTTGTTTGTAACAGCCGTTGGTTTCGCTCCAACAGGCGCCTGGAGTTTTGTTTTTGAGCCGTATGTCTTTAAGCCAAACACATAAGGCAGCGACCAGGCTGTGATGTCATAAGTGTTGGAGTCGACTAATTTACTTTTGGGCTCAAATAAAACTTTTACCATAGCTGACCTTGGTTGCAGTGAATGAACCATAAGATCATTCCCTTCGATAGTAAACGCTTCATCCTTTCCTGAAAAATAATTGTAACCCGATAATGTACTTTTCGAACTTCCGCCAGCAAACTCATAATGAATTCCATTATTTTCAAGCAACGTGGTTAAAGCATTTATTCTTTGCCTGTCAGTTTCACTATTTTTAACGAGGTATGTTTTATACTCACCCACGCCAGTATTTACCGCTTCATTAAAAAATTTCCTGAATTCTTTTACTAATCGTGACGCATTAGCTGATGAGACTTCAATTGTGCTTAGCCCGGTTGTATGATGATGCGTAGCCCGATCCTGCAATGTCAATGTATCCCCTTCATCAGTTAATGCTCCTAAGCCACCAGCGCCCCCACCACCTTGCTCATAAGTCATACCAATGGCGCCGTTATAGGTTGGATACGTATCCCCATAGCTCGGATAAAAAAGATCAAACACTTCCTTGGTAAAGTATAACCAGCCCTTTTCATCAAAATATTTTGCATGATTTCTTCCAAGTGTTACCTGGAAATCCCGTTGCCATGGGGTGATCACTTCATGAAATGGTTGTGAAGCAGGAGCAAAAAAATACGGATTGTTAATTCCCTGCTCATGAAAATCAACATGCACATAAGGCATCCATTGATTATACAGTTTCATTCTTTGCTGGCTTTCTACCTGTGTTTGCCATGCCCAATCACGGTTAAGATCAAAATTGTAATGATTAGTTCTGCCGCCGGGCCAGGGTTCACGATGCTCTCTTGCACTCAATACGGGGTTCATGTTTTTTCCAACAATGGAATTAAACCAATTTACATACCTGTCGCGACCGTCGGGGTTGATACAGGGATCAATAATTACTACTGTATTTTTCAGCCACTCTTTGGTTTTTGTATTTGAAGGATCAACCAATGCCCATATTGTCATCATTGCTGCTTCAGATGATGAAGTTTCATTACCATGCACATTATAACTTAACCAAACAAGAGCCGGCGCATTTTCTTCAATTGGTGCTGCCTTATCTTTTGCGAGGTTTGCCAGTCTCAAATTGTTTAAACGTATCTGTTCAAGCCTGTTTATATTATCAGCAGAAGAAACAAAAGAAAGAAGTAGTGGTCGTCCTTCATTGGTTTGACCGTATTGTTCCAGTTTCACATTTGCAGATGCACTAGCAGCAACATGTTGAAAATAGCTCACGATCTTCCAATGCGGAGTATAGCGGCTGCCGATCTTATAACCTAAAAAATCGTCCGGAGACTTTAATTGCGCATTTGAAAAAATAAAAAAGAACAATGCGATAACTAACAGAAATTGTTTATGCATGAATTATTAATTTGAAGCGGCAATTTATGAAAGAGTATTCAATTGGCCGGTAAGTAAAAAAGCCTTGCCGATTTTAGAAAGACTTTTAACTTTTTGCTTTTGTCCCGATAGTTATGGGGATTAATTTTTATTGTTGCACTTCCATCATGGGCACCGTAGGGGCAGCTTTTGCAACCTGTTCTTTGGTATTAAATTTCAGGTTGTGCAATTCAAACACGATGGACGTATAATAATAACCACCATTAAAACCAAACTGCGTGGCATTACGGCTATATATAAAACGACCTTCACCGGTATTTGCAAAATTTTTCAATTTGTCAGGATATACATCCCCTAAATTGTTAGCACCGATGGTGATGTTGGCAAAGTTTGCCAGCTTATAACTTATACTTGCATCCGTTACAGTTTTTGGACTGAAGAATTCATCCAAAGCAGGATTGCCTGGATCTCTTGTTGCTACTTTGCCAAAATTAGTGCTGCGTACGTTAAATGTCAGGTCTGAGACTTTATAATTAAAGTTGACAGATACTTTATGTCGTGGTTGTGCTTCTTCAAATCGTCCTCTTTCATCACGGGCAAATAAACGGGCCTGCAAAGCAGGATCGGTAATTGTGCTTACATCAGCATCGCCCTGTACAATTGTTTTATTGAAATTAGCTGCTGCAGTTATTGCAAACTGCCCATTGCCAAGTTTATCAACAAATGATACTACAGCATCAATGCCTTTAGTTCTCGTATCAATTGCATTTGTAAAAAATATCACAGCACTTACATCATTAAGTTCAGGGTACTGACTGAGAATATTGTCAACAGCAGGTGATTCGGGAGCACCAAATCTTCTGAACGAAGAACTTAATACGATCCTATCGTCTATATCAATAAGATAACCATCCACTGTAATACTGAGTTTATTTTTACAAAGTCTGCTTGTTAAACCAATACTATAGTTACTGGAAGTTTCAGCATCAAGACTTGGGATACCAAATGCCTGTGCTACAAGACTATTATTCCTGAATGTGCCCTGTTGAAAGGGCTGAAGCCCTGAACTTGATTGAATAAATACAGTATTGATAGCACTGAAATATCGTTGATGCATTGAAGGAGCTCTGAATCCATTGCTGGCTGCGCCACGAACAGCGAGTTGCTGGAAAAACTGGTAACGGAAGGCAAATTTGCCGGCCAGACTTGAACCATAATCATCGTAATGCTCATAACGACCAGCGGCACTCAAAAGAAGTTTATCTGTGATATCCGTTTCAATATCGACATAGCCGCCCAATACATCTCTTTTTTCATCGACTGCATTAGCAGGTTGAAAACCGGGGAACACCTGTGCGCCGCCGACCTTTCCTGACGTAGGTGCATAGTTCAAATATGAAGCTTCTTCGCCTTCTTCTATTGAATAATTATCTCTCCGATACTCGCCACCAATGGCCACGTTAAAAGATTTTAATCCCATTTGCGCACCAAAATCCCTTGACACATTTAAGTTGGTTGTGTATTGGCTGAATAAAAGTTTACCGGCATAAAAATCTGTAGGCGCTGTCTCCTTCATTGCAAACTGAGATGCATTGTTTGAGTTTGTTACATCAAAACGAAATGTATTGCCGCCAATGGCTTCACTGATGTCCCAGTTCCAGTTGCCACCGAGTTTTCCCTCAAACCCGAACGTGATATACTTATCGCGAATGATCGAATTTATTTCCGGCAGAAAACCATCAGGATATAATTCAGCGATCACTTGTGTGGTTTGTTTTGGATAACGATAAAAGCCAGCCGCTTTTCCATCCCTGTAATTGTATCCCGCCGTTAAAAGAAATTGAAGATTATTTTTAAAGGGATAACCCATATTGACCAAAGCGCCATAATTATTTACTCTTGAATTTCCAATATGCATATTATCCTTTCTGCTAAATCCCCTTTGGCTGATCATTTGTTCATCAAGTGGTATATTATTCGTATAGACAGTGCCGGTATAATCACCAGAGCGATTTGTTGGATCACGATGACGGATGTCGCCTGAGATATTGAAGAAACCACCCTTCTTACCGAGCCTCATTCCTTTATTCAATCCTATTTGTAACACTTCACCATCGCCTGCATATTGCTTACCCCAATGCGTATACAGAGTTGTTCCTGTTGAACTTTTTTTCGTTACAATATTTATAACGCCAGCAATAGCATCTGAACCATACTGAGACGATGCACCATCACGAAGTACTTCAACCCGCTCAATTGCAGCTGCAGGAATTGCATTAAGATCGGTGCCAACAGAACCACGACCAATTGTTCCATTTACATTAAGCAAAGCTGTATTGTACCTTCTTTTACCATTTACCAAAACAAGTGTTTGATCCGGACCGAGACCACGAATGGTAGCAGGGTCAATATGATCAGTTCCATCTGCAACGGTTTGCCTGCTTGAATTATAAGAAGGAGCAACAAAATTTATCATTTGTGTTGGCTCAACCTGGCCCGTAAGATTTAGTTCCCGGCTGGTGATCACATCAACTGGCACCGGAGTTTGTGTACTTGATCTTGTAGCGGATGAACGTGAGCCAACAACGATCACTCTATTCAGGTCACCGGAGTTTTGCATTTCAAAATTATTTTCTACCACCGCTCCCCCGGCTACTGTGATCTGCTTACGCTGTGTCACCACACCAACATAACTGATAACTAACGTATAACTACCGGGCGCAACTTTCAATTCATAATTCCCGCTTGCATCACTTGTGGTTCCTCTTTTTGTACCTTCCAATACAACAGAGGCCCCCGCTAGTGGCAAACCGTTTGCATCTTTTACTGAACCACGCAAGGTGACGGTTTGTGCCATCGCCTGGATGGATAGAAAAAAACAAATGAATAAAAATCCAATACTTTTTAGTTGCAGCCTGAATTTTTTTGTGATCATATGCAGTTGTTGTTTAGTTAAAAGTAGCACAGCAAGAGAATAAAACATTTTTCCAAGAATGCCCGGTGAGTAAAATAAAGATAAAGATTTTAAGATACAAAACCCTGAACTATTTACCTTGCACTAAGAAAGCAATTCATAATGAGAAGAATTATTTTTTTACTATTCATCGCCTCACTGCTTTATACTGGATGCAATACAACAAAGACAACAACCCTGCTTGTTGATCAATATAAATATGAAGCGCAAAAAAGGATAGTTTGCGAAAATGGCGCTGTAGTTTCTGCACATCCGCTGGCAAGCAAAGTAGGTGTAGCAATTTTAAAAATGGGTGGTAATGCAGTTGATGCTGCCATAGCGACACAGTTGGCTCTTGCAGTCGTTTACCCAAATGCAGGTAATCTTGGTGGCGGTGGTTTCATGGTGGCCAGGTTAAAAGATGGTAAACTTGTTGCAATTGATTACAGGGAAAAAGCTCCTGGCAAAGCTCATCGTGATATGTATCTCGACGCGACAGGAGTGCCGCAATTAGAATTAAGCCAATACGGCCATTTGTCATCTGGTGTGCCTGGAACTGTATCCGGTTTATTTGAATCAAGTAAATATGCGACGCTTTCATTTGATAAATTAATTCAACCAGCAATAGATCTTGCCGAAAAAGGTTTTGCAATCTCTGAACGTGATGCAAAGGCATATAATTCATTAAAAGATGATTTTTTAAAATATAGCACACAAACCCCTGCATTTGTAAAAGATAATTTGTGGAAGGGTGGTGATACACTTATTCAAAAAGATCTTGGAGAAACGCTGAAACGAATTAAGAAAAATGGAGCAAAAGGATTTTATGAAGGTGAAACTGCCAGGCTGATCGTAGAAGAAATGAAAAGAGGAAAAGGAATAATTACGCTTGACGACCTAAAAAATTACAAAGCTGCATCAAGAGAGCCACACGTTTTTGATTACAAAGGATATAAAATTGTGGGCATGCCAATGCCAAGCAGCGGTGGTTTGCTTGTACACCAAATGATGAAAATGATCCAGGATAAACCCATCGCTTCGTATGGGTTTCATTCGCCCGAAGCAGTACAGTTGATGGTCGAAGCAGAACGAAGGGCCTATGCAGACAGGGCGCAATTTATGGGAGATGCAGATTTTTATAAAGTACCTGTTTTAAAACTCACCAATGAAAAATATTTGAGAGAACGAATGGCCGATTTCATTCCTGGCAAAGCAAGTAACAGCGAACAGGTAAAACCAGGCGAAATACCAGCTATAGAAAGTGAAGAAACAACTCATTTGAGTGTAATTGATAAAGACGGAAATGCAGTTGCCGTTACTACAACACTCAATAATTCTTATGGCAGCAAAACTGTAGTGGGTGGAGCTGGTTTTATATTAAATGATGAAATGGACGATTTCAGTGTAAAACCCGGTGTACCGAATATGTACGGAGCGATTGGCGGCGAAGCAAATGCGATTGTGCCTGGAAAAAGAATGTTAAGTTCAATGACGCCAACTATTGTGTTGAAGGATGGAATGCCTTATTTAGTAATTGGAACTCCGGGTGGCACTACAATTCCAACTTCAGTTTTTCAAACAATAGTAAATATTATTGAATTTAACATGAGCACTGAAGATGCAGTGTGGAAACCAAAGTTTCATCACCAGTGGTTGCCGGATAGTGTATATCTTGAAAAAGGATTTCCCGATAATACAAAATCAGCCTTGCAGGGAATGGGATATAAGATTGAAAATAGAAACGGTATTGGAAGAACTGAAGTGATAAAAGTTTTATCAAATAAAAAATTTGAAGCAGTTGCCGACAATCGTGGTGATGATTCTGCGGAAGGCTGGTAAAAAAGTAAAAAATCAAAAGTCAAAAGTCAAAAGTTAAAAATGAGTTTAGGAAAAGAATATCTATCTACAGTTATTAAGAGGCTCAAGTATTATAAAGACCTGGGTGAAAAAACTTTTGAGCAATTAGAAGAAAAGGACCTTCATTTTTTACCGACATCTGAATCAAACAGCATTGCTGTTATTGTGCAGCATTTAACCGGAAACATGCTTAGCCGCTTCACTAATTTTTTAACTGAAGACGGAGAAAAAGAATGGCGGCAACGGGATGATGAGTTTGAAATGCATGATCTTTCAAAACAACAAATAATTGACCATTGGAATAAGGGCTGGCAATGTTGTCTTGATTCCCTGGAGTCATTAACTGAAAATGATCTGATGACCATCATATATATACGGAAAGAACCTCTTACTGTTGTTGATGCAATCAACCGCCAATTAGCACATTACCCCTATCACATAGGCCAGATAATTTATATCGGAAGAATGGTCAAAAACAAGGCTTGGAGGAACCTTTCGATTCCGAAAGGACAGTCTCTACAATATAACAGCGGTGAACAGCCAAAAGACCCCGCCAAAAAGTATTGATCATTGGGCATGCGCTGTTGTTATTCAAAGCATTAAAATAACTTTACCCTTTTTTGTTCTCGCTATTTGACTAGCCGGATTTAATTTCTATTTTTATGACCCTTTAAGTCCAGTCTGCGATTCTGCCGACAAAATCCTTTCTTAAAACCACCATAATCTTAATTCAGTAAAAAACTGACCATGAAAATTTTATTCATTGCTATTACCCTATTGACTACTTTTTCAGTAAAAAGCCAGGTACAATTTGGCCTTTTTGCCGGACCGCTGGTAACCGACGTTCGCTATATAATCGACGCTAAAAAACAGGAAAGTTCACCAAAGCTTGGCGTTAATGCTGGCTTACAAATGAAAGTGCCTTTTGAAAACCGCCTCAGTTTTGCTCCATCCGTTATGTACAACCTTCGTGGTTACAAGGTTAAATTTGAAGGACTTTCTTTTCCACCCGATCCTTCAGCTATAGATAACGATACAAGATTTCACACGATAGAACTTGCTTTTTTATTACAGCATGATTTTAATTTAGAGCCCGGACATTTTTTTATTCGTTTTGGTCCTTCGCTTGATTTTGCACTTGCCGGCAATGAAAAATTCAATACCAAAATGGGCACTACAGTTGATAGGGCAATGAAATTCAGTTTTGCTGAATATGGACACTATCTTGCTTCTGCAATCATTCAATGCGGTTATGAAGCAAAAAATGGATTGTTTGTTTATGCCCATTACAACCATAGCCTTATATCCATGAATAATGCTGATAATGGTCCGCGTATTGGTAATAGGGCCGCGGGTATCAGTATCGGGAAGTATCTTAAACAAAAGAAAGTGGTCATTGATACGCAAAACAAGCAGTAATGGCCAACATTTAACAATTGCCGCTCACCGTTTAAATAATCGCTTTCTGACCTTTGGTACTTAATTTGCCTTACGGGTGACTATTGGTTATTTTTACAATAAAGCCCAGCTTCTGAAGACCTTCAAGAAAATACTCAAATGGGTTTTGATTTCACTGCTATTCCTTGTTATAGCGGGATGGATATTTATTAATACTGATCGTGGTCAAAACATAATAGCACATGTAGTCACGAACCGGCTATCAAAAGACCTGAAAAGTAAGATCAGCATTAAACATGTAAGCTTTTCGCTTTTCGACAAAATGAACCTTGAGGGTGTAATGATCGAGGATCAGAAGAATGATACGCTGCTTTCTGCAGGCAAAATGCAGGTTAGCATTACAGATTGGTTTTTCTTCAAAGATAAAATCGTACTTCACTATATAGAACTCGCCGACGCTGTTATTCATCTCAACCGTGCTGATTCTGTTTGGAATTACCAATACCTTGTCGATTACTTTTCAAGTGGCAGCTCTTCAAAAACCAAAACGAAAGGGGTTGAATTAGATTTTAAAAAAGTCAAATTCAATAACGTTATGTTCGTGAAAAAAGACGCATGGCGCGGCGAAGACATGCAGTTGCGATTAACTGCAATGGATATTGATGCTGACCAAATTGATCTTACTACAAAAAAGATCGAAATAAATTCCCTTGATCTTGTCGACCCGCTTTTCATTATAAGAAATTTCGCCGGGAATAGACCAAAAAGTATAAAACTGATAAATAGCGATGAAGAAATTGTCACTGAAGAAAAAATCGACTCGACGTTAAAATGGAATGCTGAAGGCTGGGCGATGCACATAAATAAGATAAAAATTACAAATGGAAATTTTAAAAATACAAAGCAGATCGAAGGGGCTTATAATGATTTCTTTGATGGGAGAAATATTGATTTTGCTGATATCAATGGCAGCTTTACCAATGTCATCCTTAATAACGACACATTAACTACGTCAGTTAACTTAAGGACAAAAGAACGAAGTGGTTTCGAGGTTAAGTCAATGGTGGCTGATGCTAAACTTACCCCGAATGAGATGTCATTTGATAAACTGGAAATTAAAACCAACAACAGTGTTATTCGTGATTATTTCAGCATGAAATATGAAGATTTCAGCGACATGAGTTCTTTCATTACTAAGATCAGAATGCAGGCCCGCTTTGATGATGCCGAAATTGATAGTGATGATATTGCCTTTTTTGCACCGGCCGCAAGATCATGGAATAAAAAAATTAAGATCAGCGGTCTCGCAAGAGGTACAGTAGATGACATTTTCGGAAGCGAAATGTCGATACAAGCCGGGAACAATACTTATTTGAATGGTGATATAAGTTTAACAGGTCTTCCGGATATTAATAAAACATTTATTGATTTTAAAGCAAACAGTTTCCGCACTACCTACGGTGATGCTGTAACCTTTTTACCCGGTATAAGAAAAATAACAACCCCAAGACTACAAAGCATTTCTTACCTGGATTTTAATGGAAGCTTTACAGGATTTATTAAAGACTTTGTTACCTATGGTACGATCCGGACAAATCTTGGCACTATTACAAGTGACCTTAACATGAAGTTGCCGGAAGGCAAAGAGCCTTTCTATTCCGGAAACATAGCATCAAAGAATTTCGATCTCGGCCGGTTTATCAATAATCCTGACATCGGCAACATTTCATTTGCCGGACAGGTGAAAGGCAGGGGCTTTAAGTGGAATACTATTTCTGCCGATATTGACGGTAACATCCACAGTCTTACCTATAAAAATTATCATTATGAAAATATCAAAGCAAAAGGATCATTAAGTAAAAAAATATTCAATGGTGATTTCGCTATAAAAGATACTAACGCGGTGGCATCACTGCATGGAATTGTTGACCTAAGCGGTAAGATCCCGCGTTTCAATTTTATTGCCGATGTAGATACTTTGAACCTGAAACCATTGAATTTATTAAAAGAAAATTTTTCTTTCAGGGGAAAACTTGATTTCAATTTTTTGGGTGATGATATAGATAACTTCCTTGGCAATGCAAATATCCAGAATGCTACCGTTACCAAAGATGGCAGATCAATTCCTGTTGATTCATTTGTCATTAACTCAGAATTTATTGATGGTGTAAAACACCTGACAGTTCAATCCAATGAATTGGAAGGTAACATCAATGGTGATTTTTCATTAAAAGATCTTCCGGAGGCCTTTAAACTTTTTCTAAATAAATATTACCCGGCTTATATCCAGCCACCTTCCAGAAGGATCCGTGACCAGGCATTTAATTTTTCTGTAAAAACAAATTATGTATCCGATCTGCTAAATCTTTTTGATACAAGCTTGCAGGGGTTTAACAATAGCTCCATAACCGGCAGGCTTGATACGAGGCGAAATCAATTAGAGTTGAATGGTGATGTCCCCGCTATGGGATACAAGCAATACGAATTACAAAACGTACAGGTAAAAGGAAAGGGCACATTCCAAAACCTTACTGTTTCCACTACTATTGACCATTTGAAAGTAAGTGACAGCCTCAGTTTTCCATTTACACAGATCGACTTGTTTGCACGAAATGACTCTACTAACATAAGGCTGATAACAGAAAGTGATAATAAAAACATATCAGGCGGCTCGATCAATGCATTGGTAAGAACATTTGATGATGGATTAGCTATAACATTTGATACATCCAATTTTGTATTGAATGGAAAGAGATGGGTAATTGAAGAAAACGGAGAGCTTGAATTACGTTCAAACAAAGTTTCCCATGGAGAAATTGTTTTAAAAGAAGGCAACCAGGAGATCAGGATAAGGACCGAACCTTCTGCGACGGGTGACTGGAATGACGTTAAGGTTGGATTGAAGAATTTTAATATTGGAGATGTAACAGCATTCCTTGTAAAAACGAATAAGATTGAAGGGATGATTTCCGGAGATATCACTATTGAAGACCCTGTAAAAATATTCAACGTAACATCGGATGTACAAACTGATGAACTGCGAATAGATAATGACAGTATCGGGCAAATAAGCGCACATGTTTTTTATAATAACAAAACAGGAAATCTTATTGCGAATGGAAAGACCATGAACCCTGATCAGAAGCTTGACTTTGATCTTAACCTATTTCTGAAAAACCTGGCAACCAATAAGGAAGATGTAATTACCATAAAACCTGAAAGATATCCGATAAAAATTGTTGAGCGATTTATTGGTACTTTATTTACTGACCTTGATGGCTTTGCAACAGGCCCATTCCAAATCATCGGGAAAGGAGCAAATGCAAAGTATATTGGTAAAATGAAGCTCGAAGATGCCGGGCTCAAAGTCAACTTTACTCAATGCTATTATAAGTTATCGGATGGTGAAATAAATTTTAAAGAAGACGGGCTTGACCTTGGGCAATTGAAGTTGATCGATACAGTAACGAATAACACTGCAACATTGAGTGAAGGCGTGATAAGACATAAGGCGTGGCGCAATATGGTGTATGATATAAGGGCCGAAGTAGATGATGAACCAATGCTTTTATTAAACACTACCAGGAAGGATAACAGCAGCTTTTATGGCTATGCTACAGGCACCGGTTCATTTTCATTAACCGGCCCCCAGGCAAACATGCGGATGAAGATAATTGCTAAAGCATCTGAAACAGATAGTTCTTATATCACTATTCCTAATACAACGGGAAGAGAAAGCGGGATTGCCGATTTCATGATTGAAAGGAAGTATGGAAGAGAATTAACTGATTCAATAACCCGCAGCAATGAAACCGACCTTACTTATGATATTGACATAACAGGTAACCCAAGGGTGAATGTAAAAGTTGTAATAGACGAGCTGACCAATGATGAAATTCGTGGGAGAGGTGAAGGTAACTTAAGGATCATTGCCGGCACATCGGAAAAAATGACCATGCGCGGCCGTTTTGATATTAATGATGGAGTTTACAATTTCAGCTTCCAGTCTTTTTTCAAAAAACCATTTGTACTTGATAAAAATGCAAATAATTATATAGAATGGACCGGGGACCCGTTTCACCCGATCGTAAATATTGAGGCCATTTATAAAACTGATAAGAAGGTTGACTTTACTCCTCTGTTAGTAGGCATCAATCTCTCTTCTTTCAGGGAGTATGTGTATGTAGTTGCCAAAATGAGAGGTGATCTTTTTAAGCCGGATATTACATTTGCATTGGACTTCCCGCCGGAAAGTCTTCCCAAATCTGACCCCACTGTTACTTTAGCAATAGATGAAATTCTAAAAAATGAGAATGAGCTAAACAAGCAAGTGGCGTTCCTTGTTGTATTTAACAACTTTGCACCTACGAGTGCCAGTTCATCGTTATATTTAACTTCGGGTGTTGATATTTTTGTAAACAGCATCTCTGACTTTCTATCGGGGCAGATCAATGGAGTATTGAATAATATACTATCAAACAAACTAAAAATTCCAGGTTTGTATGTAAACTTTTCAGGCTCGCTCTATAATCCGAATCCTTTTGGCCAAACCAATAATGCCTTTAGTTATGATAGAACAAACCTGAATCTTTCCGTAGGTAAAACATTATTTAATAATCGTGTTGTATTGACGTTTGAAGGCAATTACGATGTTCCTTTTCAATCATCTGCTTCACAAATAAGCAGTGACCTGCTTACTAATTTCACAACCGAATTTCTCATAAATAAAAGTGGCACTATCCGTGCAACGGTTTTTTATAAAGAGAATGTTGACTTGCTAACTGGTACTTCCACAAGTGCAGGTAAATCACGGAAGACCGGAACCAGTCTTGCATTCCGTAAAGAATTCAACAGGCTGGGTGAACTGTTCAGGAAAAAAACAAAACCAGTTCCGCAACCTGCAACTGTAATAGAAAAAAAAGAAGGTAACTAACGGTAATCTCTTAAAAGTAATTTGCAATCTATTATTGGAATTTATTCCTCGTCTTCACCCATTATTTCATGACCGAGTTTATCTCTTTTTGTCAAAAGATATTTTTCATTATGCGGATTTGGTGAAACTTCAATGGGAATGTTGTCAATAATTTCAAGACCATAACCTACAAGGCCTACTCTTTTTTTAGGATTATTGCTTATTAGTTTCAATTTACAAATACCGAGATGCCGTAATATCTGTGCACCAATTCCATAATCCCTTTGATCCATTTGAAAACCAAGATGAAGGTTCGCTTCTACGGTATCCATTCCTTCTTCCTGTAGCCGGTATGCCTTCAATTTATTTAACAAGCCAATGCCACGGCCTTCCTGGTTCATATAAAGAATTGCACCCTTACCCTCTTTTTCCACCATCCGCATTGCGGCATGAAGCTGTTCGCCACAGTCACATCGAAGAGACCCAAGAATATCGCCGGTAAAACAGGAGGAATGTACCCTTACCATTACTGGTTCATTTTTTTCCCATTTACCCTTGATCAAAGCAAGATGTTCATTGCTTGTATGTTTTTCTCTGAAGGCAACCAACTTAAAATCGCCGAATTTAGTAGGCATATCTACCTGCACCACCTCATCGATTAGTGAATCTTTTTTTAGGCGAAACTCTATCAGGTCTTTAATCGAAATAAGTTTGAATTCAAATTTTTTAGCTACTTCGATCAATTGTGGCAACCGGGCCATCGTGCCATCATCATTCATTATTTCTACAAGAACCCCTGCCGGTTCTAATCCGGCCAGACGGGCAAGATCGATAGCCGCTTCTGTATGTCCTACCCTACGCAACACGCCTCCTTTTTTTGCACGCAATGGAAAGATATGACCGGGCTTCCCAAAATCAGATGGCTTTGTAGCCGGGTTGATCAATGCATGAATTGTTTTTGACCGGTCATGGGCAGAGATGCCTGTAGAGCAGCCATGACCCAAGAGGTCAACTGATACCGTAAATGCCGTTTCATGCAATGCAGTATTATTGTTCACCATTAACTCAAGACCAAGTTCATCACAACGATCTTCAACTAATGCAGCACATATAAGTCCCCGCCCATGCTTGCTCATGAAGTTGATCACCTCGGGGCTGGCATGTTGGGCAGCAATAATAAAATCGCCTTCGTTCTCCCTTTCCTCATCGTCAACAACAATTACAATTTTGCCGGATTTTATGTCCTCAATAGCGCTTTCAATACTATCTAACATGTTTAAATAAATTATCGGCAAAATTACAACCCGAACGTGGAAGGAAAGTGGAAAATATTTTGAGATCAAAAGCAGCGTTTGAGTCGTCGTACCCGATTCTTTAAAAGATTATATACCAACAATAATTTGTTAATATTTGGCTATA
>CBFGXP010000034.1:0-24135 GCA_965652775.1 uncultured bacterium | reverse complement strand
AAAAGACGAAACGGTCGCTGATCCATCCGCAGAGCCATCACCAGAAGCTACACCGGTTGAAGAAGCAATTGTTGAAACATCACCGAAGACACCACAGGAAGATCCCGCATACCAGGAAATAATTGGTAAAACAAAAGCTGTTAAGAAACAACAGAAGGCACATGATACACCTGAATCAAAAGCCAATGCCGCTCAAATGGCATCTAAAATTCCTGATGAACAACATATAGGCAGCCAGGCAAAAATGCATCAAGCCGGCGACATGAGTAATCAACAAGCTCAGCCGTTTAATGCGCAGGCATTTAAGGATAAGCTGATGGAAAGAGTGAAGCAAGCGTTACCTAAAAATGATCGGGAAACAGTGGATATGTATGAAAGCTCAGGTGCTTCAAAGAAAAGAATGGAAGAAGCAAAAGCGAATGCAAAAGGAGATGTAAAAGCAGAAAAAGAAAATGCGGGCAATGCAATTTCATCAAAAACAAAAGAAGATCCTGCAACAAAGAGTGGCCAGGCTGAAAAGAAAGAAGTTGTTGAAATGAAAGACGAAGATGCAGGTAGGAAACCACATATTCCAAATGCAGAAGCGACTGCGCCAAAACCAAAAACTGAAGGCGAGATATCGATGGAGAAAGATGCGCAACAGCTCGATCAACAAATGGCAGAAAGTAATGTAACAGAAACACAACTTGCAAATTCTAATGAACCGGAATTTACAGGTGCATTAAAAACTAAAAAAGATGCACAACAAGAAGTACGAAATGCGCCGGCTGAATATCGTGCAGAAGAAGAGCCGACGATTGCAAAAGCAGAAGAACAGGCAAAAGCAACGGTTGCAGGCAAGATGGGAGATATGCATGGAGTAAAAGCTGATATGTTTGGCCAGGTAGATGTTTCAAAAAAAGGAACCAAAGGAAAAGATGAAGAAAAGAGAAAACAGATCGCTACCGACATGGAGAATATTTATTCTCAAACAAAAACAAATGTGGAGCGAATACTTAACCAGCTTGAAAAAGAAGTAACTGATGATTTTGATGCAGCCGCAAATGCAGCCAATGAAATATTCACAAAACGGGTTAATAGCAGGCTTGATGATTTTTATGGTATTACCACCGTTGATGATACTATCAGTGAATACTTCAGCGGTCTTGACCCCGAAATAAATCAAATATTCACAGAAGAAAAGGAACGTTATATCCAAAACATGGATAGCGCCATTACAACGATCTCAAATAAAGTGGCGAAGCAACTGAATGATGCAATGACGGAAATAAAAACAGGAAAAACCAAAATAGATGACTATTGGAAAAATTTAAAACCTGATCTGCAAAAGATCGGTGAGGCTGCTAAAACCGAAGTGCTTGGCAAATTTGAGGAATTAGAAAAATCAGTTGAAGATAAACACAGCGCATTGATAGAAAAACTTTCGGATAAATATGTTCAGAATGTAAATAAGCTGCAGGAAACATTTGATAAAATAAAAGATTCGAAGAAAGGATGGTTAAGCAGGGCAGTTGATGCAGTTGCAGGAGTGATAAAAGCAATTTTGCGCCTGAAGGATATGATCCTTGAAACATTAGCTAAAGTAGCTCATGTAGTCGGGCAAATTATTGCTGACCCGATCGGTTTCCTTGGTCAATTGGTGACAGCTGTGAAAATGGGAATAAGCAACTTCGTTGATAATATTGCTCATCATTTTAAAGTGGGATTCTTTGAATGGTTATTGGGTAACATGCCTCCGGGAATTCAATTCCCTGACAAATGGGATCTGCCGGGCATTTTCCATTTTGTAATGCAGATACTTGGTCTTACATGGGTCAACATACGATCGAGAGCAGTAAAAAAATTAGGGGAACCGGTTGTTGCTGCCCTTGAAGAAGTGTTTGAAATATTCCAGATCATTCGTAAAGAGGGGTTGGCAGGTCTATGGCGATACATAAAAGAAAAGATCGGGGATATAAAGAGAATGGTGATAGATGCTATAATGGATATGCTGATAAAAGAAGTGGTGAAAGCGGGCATCAAATTTATTTTAAGCCTGCTCAATCCTGTTGGCGCATTTATAAAAGCATGTATGGCTATTTATGATATTGTGATGTTCTTTGTAAACAATGCAAAGAAGATACTTGATCTTATCAATGCAATTATTGATTCGGTTGCATTGATAGTAGCAGGTAGTCTGGATGGAGCCGCTAAGATGGTAGAGAATGCTTTGGCGAAACTTATTCCAATTACTATTGGATTCCTTGCATCATTACTTGGACTTGGAAATATTTCAGAAAAAGCGCAGAAGATCATTCAGGCAATTCAGTCACCGATCAATAAAGCAATTGATTGGGTATTGGATAAAGCTATTGCGTTAAGTAAGAAGCTTGGATTGGATAGAATTGTAAAGAAGGTGAAAGGCGGGATTCAAGGTGCAAAAGACTTTGCGAAGAAGAAAATTGAACAAGGGAAACAAAAAGTGTCTGAAATCAAGGGAAAACTAGTTGAATGGTGGAAGGCAAAAAAACCGGTAAAAGTAGAAGGTAAATCACATACATTGCTGTTTGAAGGAAAAGGTGAGAATTCGAAATTAATGATGCGAAGCACTCCGGTTACATATAGACAATTCATTAACGATGTTAATTTACCAGCAACTAATAAAAAACAACTATCCGACCTGGCAGATGAAATTGATAAAAAATTGGCGGCTTATGGCAGAGTTAAACAGGAAGATAGAGAAAATTGGAGTAACGATTTGGTGGCTATGATGAACAGGTTGGCTGCAATGACGGAGGAATATGCAATGAACGAGGAAACTGATCCGCATACTGTAGTGACTTGGGGGGGAGTTACCAGCGAAGCTTTTGGTACTTCATTCAATGCAAAATTGTTGTCTTCAAAATATGTGAGTGGGCAAGAAGCCGAAAAAGAAGAGAAAGCAGTATATGGGTGGGATATTGCAAGGGGTAGAAAGATGTTTGCTGAAAGCGGGAGAATAACATCAGTATATGTAAAAGGTCATCTGCTTAACGCAAATCTTGGAGGTAAGGCAAATGCAACAAACCTTACACCCATTACCATTACTGCGAATAATGATCATAAGGATAAGGTTGAAACTCATGTAAAAAGTATTGTAGTTGATCAAAAGAAAGTTGCTAATTATGAAGTATTGGCAATGTATGATAAACATGCTGCCAGAACAGGATTGAAGAGTAAATATGAAGCGGATAATCGAGAATTAAGAGAACTTCAAAGCAAAATCAGAAAAGAGAATGATCCCGATGCGCTCATCAAAATAAGAAATATTGACAGGGGTATTGAAAATAACATTAATATGATATTGTTATTAGATTATGAGGAAAATTACCTTCCTACTTCTTTCTTATGCAGATGGCAAAAACTGATTTTTGATAAACCCAAAAACACCTGGGTACCCGATCCGGGCACGAATGAACAAGTCAAAAATATTCCGACTCCTTTACCTGACGCGATTGAGGCATATAGCCCTGTGGTTAAACAATTTCAAATATGATGTAAATTGATATAATATTTTCTATTACCAATGAAACATTTACAGATAGGTATTTTGCGAAGCATAACGATTTTTGATTCTTCTGAGACAGAAGATGCATCAATAGAATATCAATATATATTTGAAAGTGATATGGTCAAAAAAGTATTCATGATTAGAAAACCTCAAATAATAGGAGTCGTGAATTATAACTACCCATTATTGAGTGATCCCGTGCACGGTATTTCAGAGATATATATAGAATTCCCATTTCTAAAAAATAATGGCCTAATTCAAATAGCCGATTCATTTGAAAAACTTGTCCGGATCATGAAGGAGATTAGCAATATTTGGAAAGGGAGAGAAAATGTATATTCATTAGAAAAAAATGAGCGAACACAAGAAGTAAGTAAAGTAATTTTGCAAAAGATCAAAACAATTAATCCAAACTCTGATATTGATTTTTGGAATTACTTATGTTTTAGAGAACTTGGGATTTATATAAAAATGTAAACTTTATTATGAGGTCAACTTCTTTTAAACAAAAGACTCATAAAAAAAATAATATAAGAAAACTCTTTTCAAAAAAAAGCACTCCTTTCTTTGCGCCAGTTATTCAAAGTTCAGATTCAATTAAAAAAACGATCGATCCTATCGTCACATCTGGTGGTCATTCACTACCTGCCGAAACAAAAAATTTTTTTGAGCCACGGTTTAATTATTCATTTCACAATGTAAAAATTCATACAGGAAACACAGCTGCAAAGTCAGCCGAAAATTTAAATGCCCAGGCATATTCCTACAATGACCATATTGTTTTTAATGAAGGACAATATGAAGCCGGCACAAGGAAAGGAAATAAGTTGCTGGCACATGAATTATCTCACATAGCTCAATCAAAATCGGCGTCTCAAATCGTTCAACGTAAAATGAAAGTGCCATTTCATGATCAGGCTGCTTTTAATAGTACCGATCAGCAAACCTTGCAAAGTGAAATCATATTACGTTACTTTAACCAGCTTTGTGCCGATGCTAATGTTTCTATTTCCAGCGGCGATGTAATAATACCGCCTGATTTTTGTACAAAAGCAGAACCAGATGCAGGAGAACCTAATCCTTTATCAAGAGCGGAACTTTCACAAACGCCGGTAAGTTGTACCTGTTTTTGTGATATTGATGCTTCTTCCAAAGAAGTATCAATTAAAGTTGATGATAAGATTGCAGGGTTAACTGAGTTTACGAGTGAACCCGGTGAGGAAGCTTTGGATGCACCGCGGGGCGCTACCGTAACTGTACCATCTCCCCGTGGAGTAACAACAACTCAAATGATGAAATCGGGTGAGCGGGAGACGTTTGAACCCTTTATTGTACTTGGTCATGAATTGTGCGGTCACGGATGGATGGCAATTAAAGGAGAACTGGCTAAAGATGATAATGCGGAAAGAGGAAGAGGTGGACACCAGGAAACAATTAGAAGGGAAAACTTAATGCGGCAAGAGCATGGATTAACGCAGAGAAATACATTTAGAGAACCATTTTGTGGCGAAGTAGACGACAGCAAATTTCAAAAAGAGTGTCAGGTATGGCGGGATGAGTATAACAAACTAAACGGAACGAGATTTACCCTGGCAGATACCATACCTGAGACTGAAACTGAAGAAAAACCGGCTGACTTCACTTTCGATGTTTTTTTTAATAAAGACATGCCACAATCATGGTTTGATCCGGCTTCAAGCTTTAATGTAAGTGTTACAAGCACCGGTAAAACACAATTCGAAGAAGCGATTAATATGATGATCAACTTTCATCCCAATAAAAGCTTTCAATTGGAAGGTCATTCATCTATTGAAAAACCGGCGAATGACCCTGGCTATAATGACCGCCTTTCAAGGCGACGTGTGGAATTAATTTTAAAGGAACTTGTAAAACAGGGAGTGGAATCTTCACGCCTTGGTGATAAGGCCGATAGCGGATGCGAAAGCTTTCAGGGTGGTTTGAAAAACTGCAGCGATGCCGAAAGCAGCAAAAATGTTGATTCAAAGGACCGAAGGGTAGTAATCAGAGTATTTTGATTTATATACCACTTTTCGGTAATTGTCTGCTGCTATAAAATCATTTAACTTTCCATACTTAACACAAAAGGATGATAAATCATGGGCATCTTGCTGCGCTAAATGATTTTATAAAGCAAAGAATAGCAGTTGGCTTTAATGAGATCGTTCCTGTGTCTTCAACTATGTCAATCGAAGAAGCAATTACAGAAATATTTGACCATGATGCAATCACAAAGAAGTTAACAGATACTGAAAAGATCATTTTCTTCATATCACTTGTTCCGCATTTCTACCCGGAATTTTATAATAATATTATTCATGATTTTTTACCACAAGGTGGCGACTTCCCTGAATTTGGCGGAGTAAGAGGAACAAATCACAGGGGTATATTACCAACAGGTGAAACCATACAGTTTTTATTAGCGGGTAAAAATATCACAGAACGTTTAGCGATCCAGGAATTGTTTGATGAGCAGCAAGCTTTTTTCCAACATGATATTTTGTGGATGGAGCAGGTAAAGGAAGGCGAACCATTTATGAGCGGTCGCATTATTGTTTCACCTGAATGGGAAGAAAAAATTTTAAGAGGGAAAGAATTAAAGCCACGGTTCAGTTATGATTTTCCGGCTAAACTAACTTTTACCCGTATGAAATGGGATGAAGTCGTACTCCATCCCCATACTATTGAGCAAATTGATGATATAAAAAGATGGATAAAATTTCACGATATACTTTATAATGATGAAAATCTTTCACGAAAAATAAATAGGGGATACCGCGTTCTGTTTTACGGGCCTCCGGGTACCGGTAAAACACTTACAGCAACATTATTGGGAAAGGAATTTAATAAGGACGTTTACCGCATTGATCTTTCCCAGATAGTTTCTAAATATATCGGCGAAACGGAAAAAAACCTTAGCCGGATATTTGATAGAGCTGAGCATAAAGACTGGATACTTTTTTTTGATGAAGCTGATGCACTATTTGGCAAAAGAACAAATGTGCAGAGCTCTCATGATAAATTTGCAAACCAGGAAGTTTCATATTTGCTTCAACGCATAGAAGAATTTTCAGGATTGCTGATACTTGCATCAAATTATAAAAGCAATATTGATGAAGCGTTTTTAAGAAGATTTCATTCAGTAGTTCACTTTCCAATGCCAAACGCACAGGAGAGACACAAACTTTGGAGCAAAGCTTTACCAGTTACTGTAAGATCAAATGGGGGGTTGGAATTGGAGAAACTTGCTGACCAGTTTGAATTGAGCGGGGCATCTATCATAAACATAATGCAGTTTGCCACTTTGAAAGCTTTAAGCAAAGAGACGAAGGAGCTTGCGCATGATGACCTCGTGGAAGGCATCCGGAAAGAGATGCGAAAAGAGGAAAAATCATTCTAACTCTTAGTGATTCCCTAATATTACTACTTGCTCAGACGTAAAGCAGAATTTCTTTGTATTTTCGACGCTACATAAATTTTGTCTCATGAAAGGAATTTTGCTTAACGTGATTATGCTATTTATTTCAACGACTTTTCTTTTTTCACAGCCTGATCGGTGGCAGCAACGTGTAAAATATACGATGAATATTGACATGAATGTGCAGACAAACCAGTTTACAGGAAAACAGTCGCTGGAATATTCTAACAATTCGCCGGATACACTTACGCGGGTTTTTTATCATCTATACTTTAATGCCTTTCAGCCAAACAGTATGATGGATACCCGTAGCCGCATGTTGGGGCAAACCTTTTTTGGTAACCGCCAGGATTGGGATCCAAGAGTAAAGGACAGGATCCTGAATTTAAAACCAAATGAGATCGGTTATCATAAGATTATTTCTTTAAAAATGAATGGGCGTCCGCAACAGTATGTAATGCAGGAAACAATTCTTGAGGTAAAACTCGATAAACCAATTCTTCCGAAAACAAAAGTTGTTTTTGAAATGGAATTTGAATCACAAGTTCCTTTGCAGGTAAGAAGAAGTGGAAGAGATAATCCCGGCACCAGGGTTCGTTATTCAATGAGCCAGTGGTATCCGAAAATTTGCGAGTATGATTATGAGGGGTGGCATCCTACCCCTTATGTTGCCAGAGAGTTTTATGGAGTGTGGGGCGATTTTGATGTAACCATAACTATCGATAAATCATATTTACTAGGGGGCACAGGTTATTTGCAAAATGCGGATCAAATCGGTTTTGGATATGAAAAACCAGGATCAAAAGTTCCAAAATCAACAGCAAATAAACTCTCCTGGCATTTTATTGCACCAAATGTTCATGACTTCATGTGGGCTGCTGACCCGGAATTTATTCATAAAACAAAAACGGTACGTGATGGTCTGGTGTTTCATTTGTTGTATAAAACAGGTGGCAGGACCGACGTAAAAGAATGGGAAGATATTTTGGTTAACGCAGAAAAGGTGTTGCCATTTATTGAAAAAAATTTTGGCCCTTATCCCTATAAACAATTTTCATTTATTCATGGCGGCGATGGTGGAATGGAATACCCAATGGCTACGTTGCTAGCAGGTCCCGGCGCATGGCTTCATGAATGGTTACATAATTGGTACTTCGGAATGCTGGGTACCAACGAATCAAAATATGCGTGGATGGACGAAGGCTTCACCGAGTTTGCCACAGATAGAACAATGGCCTTCCTCAACAATTACAATGGATTTGCACATGAGGACAATTATGGTGGTTATTATTCATTGGTAAAAAGCGGTAGAGAAGAACCAATGACAACACATGCCGATCATTTTAATACTAACCTTGCTTATGGCGCTGCGGCTTATTCCAAAGGCTGCGTTTTTCTTTCGCAGTTGGGATACATCGCAGGCGAAGAGAATTTGAAAAAAATATTGCTCGAATATTATCGATTGTGGAGATTTAAGCATCCCAATGTAAACGACTTTTTGAGAGTAGCCGAAAAAATAAGTGACATCGAACTTGATTGGTATCGGGAATATTGGATAAGCTCAACAAAAACGATCGATTATAGTATTGACAGCTTGTGGGAAGAAGAAGGCAAAACTAAGATAAGGATCAGGAGAGTAGGGGTCGTGCCGATGCCCATAGATTTTCAACTTACGTTTAAGGATGGAACCAAAGAACTTCATTATGTTCCTATGTACCTTATGTTTGGGCAAAAACCTGTTGAAGATGCGTCAGTTTCCCGTAAAGTGTACCAGCCGTGGAAATGGACTCATAGTACGTATGTAATTGAAACATCAAAAAAACTTGCGGATATTTCGATTGGAGAGATCGATCCATCGCAGCGCCTGGCAGATGTGGAACGAAAAAACAATAAGATTGAGTTGAAGTTTTGATGAAATCATCTAATTGAAAAAACCCGGATGTACTCCGGGTCTAATCTTAAGACATTTATGCCTTCAGAAAGGTTTAAGATTAATGGCTGCCAATTAAGGACCTTTCAAAAACAGAGTAAAATTAAGCCCCTGCTTATTGGCTGCCTATACCACTTTTGTGGTATTTTTTATGCTGATTTGGATGATCCGGCGATTTTCAACGACCAAAGTATTTGTTTACGGCTTCTACACGATTAGTAACATGTAGCTTTTCATAAATATGGTAGACATGTTTTCTTACTGTTTCGGGACTGATAAATAGAACATTAGCGATTTCCTTATACATTAAACCCCTTGAAAGCTCTTCCAATATCTGCTTTTCCCTATGAGAAAGTTGTTCAATTGCCGGAGAGTGCGGTGAAGTAATGGGCTTGTCCCGAAAAGCGAATACTACCTTTCTTGCGATCTGGCTGCTCATCGGAGCACCACCTTCATGTAATTCTTTTATCGCTTCTAATAATTTTGGAGGCTCAGTCTTTTTAAGAATATAGCCACTCGCCCCGGCACTTAAGGCTTCAAATATTTTCTCATCATCTTCATATACCGTACACATCATAAAATTTGTGGCAGGAAGAGATGGCTTTAATTCTCTTACACAATCAATCCCACTTCCTCCTTCACCGAGGTTTATATCCATTAAGACTACATTGGGCTTTAAAACGGGTATTTTTGTCAGCGCCTCAGCCGCATTGCTCATAGTGCCGATGCATTTGTAACCATCAGAAGTAGAAACGATTTCTTCAAGGGCTTGTCTCAGTTCTCCGACATCGTCGACAATACAAACAGTGATTTCTTTCATTTTTCAAAGGTAGGTTTCAGGGTAAATCCGCCAATACCACTTTCCGGTATATTTTAAAATTAGCGGGGAACATAGAGCAGGTATTTCATCTTAAAATACTCCTCATTGAACAACTCGGAAATTTCCATTATCCTTGGACGGATCCCGCTGTCGTGCACTTCGGCAGTTAGATCACCGCCTTTAAGGCATATAAGTCCGGGAGCAGCACGTTCGGAGTTCATAGCTCGTAGTTCAGCGTTCGTTTCAGATTCCTGATCCTGAACGCCTGACTGCCGACTTTTTTTCAGTAGCGGCTTGCTCCATTTCCACAGATCTTTGAGCGGCGCCACCGCACGGGATACTACAAAGTCAAATTTCCGGTTTTTAATCTCTTCCACTCTTGTATGTAGCGTAATTATATTTTTTAATTCTAATGCTTCCGCGATTGAATCAACTACTTTTAATTTTTTTGCAATGCTATCGGCAAGATAAAATTTTACTTCAGGAAAAAATATTGCTAATGGAATGCCGGGAAAACCACCGCCCGTCCCAATATCAAGTATTTCCATGCCTGGCTCAAATTGAAATACTGCAGCGATCGCCAGGGAGTGTAATACATGTTTTTCATACAAACCATCGATATCCTTTCTTGAAATCACATTGATCTTACTGTTCCATTCTTTGTATAAAAATTCTAATGCAGCAATTTGCTTTACTTGTGCAGGAGTAAAATCAGAAAAGTATTTTAAAATTATTTGCATATTGCCGGTCACCGTGCCAGGGCAATTTTAATTCCAGCTACGTTGGGGTTTTTGCCATAGCGACTTTGCAAATATGATGTAATAAAAGAACATCCATATATCAAGAAAGAGAAATATTGGCCACAGATCTTTTTCATTTAGTTTTTTCATTGCAAAAAAATAAACAAGTGCCTGTACTATAAATCTTGCGCCAAAAACAATTAGTGCAAGTTTCCAGTCATAAAATAAAATCGAAATGATAAAAAGCGGGTAAAAAAAGAATTGCGAGAAAGTATACAGGCCAAGCAGAAATTTATGAACCGGTTTATAATATTTTGCTGTTGTATAATGCCTGTATTTTTGTTTTACCCAGCTATTCCATGTTTTCCTGGGAATAGATAAAGTTGCGGCATCTTTATCGATCACAACGGCAACGTTTTTTCTATTGGCTGATTTATTCACAAAGAGGTCATCATCACCACCAGGTATATGGTTTATTGATGAAAATCCTTTTTGTTTGAAAAACAATGCTTTTTTATAAGACAGGTTACGGCCCACTCCCATGTAAGGAATACCCGCAAGCGCAAATGATAAATACTGAAGAGCTGAATGAAAAGTTTCAAACCTGATCAACTTATTCAACAACCCCGGTCTTTTATGATAACCGCCATAACCTAACACTATTTCTACGCCATCGTGGTATGCTTCCTGCATTTTTTGCACCCAATGCTCACTTGCAGGCACGCAGTCAGCATCGGTCAGCAGCATCACTTCATGATTTGCTTCTTTTATACCGATACTAAGGGGATATTTTTTACCGGAGATTAATTTGGCTTCCTGTGTTAATTCCACAACATGCAACCGATCCTTAAATGTTTTTTTTAATTCCTGTAAAATATATTTTGAATCGTCGACAGAATTATCATTTACAGCAATTACTTCGTAAGTGGATGGATATTCCTGTACCAAAAGTCCCGGCAGATGACGGGCAAGGTTCTCATCCTCATCTCGTGCACAAACGATAACAGATACAGGATGCTGCTGCGTTCTTATTTTCTTTTTTGACCTAAAAAAAGCTACCCTGCTGAAGAACCAGAGATAATAAAATAATTGGATGAATGTAACGACAGCAAAAGCATAAAAAGTAATTTGCCACCAATTGATGTGTTGTAAAAAAGTAAGATCCATAGTTGCTTGCGGCTGCGAAAATAAGGCAGAACCACCTCAAAGTTTATAAATTGATTTCACAGCTGTTGAAAAGAAAAGGCTTTAATTCCCATAAATTTTATCTTGCACCTGTTTATGCCAAAATTAAGTTTTGAATTAGATCATACTGATGCGCATTCGGCGGCCAGGACAGGAAAAATTATTACTGACCATGGTGAAATTTCAACGCCGATTTTTATGCCCGTGGGTACAGCAGGGAGCGTAAAGGCCGTTACCCAACACCAGCTTGCTGACGATATAAAAGCGCAGATCATTCTTGGAAATACATATCATTTATACCTGAGACCGGGATTGGAAACAATTGAAAAAGCGGGTGGATTACATAAGTTTCTTAATTGGAAAAGACCCATTCTTACTGATAGCGGCGGTTACCAGGTATTTTCATTGGCGGGCACTAGAAAGATTAAAGAAGAAGGAGTTACTTTTCAGAGTCATATTGATGGGAGCAGGCATTTATTTACTCCCGAAACAGTGATAGATATTCAGCGCAGCATTGGGGCAGACATAATAATGGCGTTTGATGAATGTCCGCCTGGCGGCAGCGATTACAGGTATGCATTGAAAAGTATGCAACTAACTCATCGATGGCTGGATAGGTGCTTAAACCGTTTTAGTACTTCGAATGATAAATATGGCTACACACAAAACCTCTTTCCAATTGTGCAGGGCGGAACGCACAAAGAACTCAGAAAGGAATCCTGTGAATACATCATTTCAAAAAATGCAACTGGTAATGCAATTGGAGGGTTAAGCGTTGGTGAGCCTGAACCAGTGATGTATGATATTTGTAATTTTTGTTGTGAGCACTTACCGACCGATAAGCCACGCTACCTTATGGGTGTTGGCACTCCATGGAATATTTTAGAATGTATTAGCCTGGGGGTGGATATGTTTGATTGCGTAATGCCAACAAGAAACGGACGCAATGCAATGCTGTTTACTACAAACGGGATCATAAATATTGATAATAAGAAATGGGAGCATGATTTTTCTCCTATTGATGATGGATTTGATGGTGAAGTGAGTAATTATTATAGTAAATCCTACCTCCGCCATTTATTGCGATCAAAAGAAATCCTTGGTCTTACCATTGCCAGCGTACATAATCTTGCTTTTTATTTATGGTTGGTAAAAGAAGCTGGTAAAAAAATAAAAGATGGTAGTTTCTCGTCATGGAAGCAAACGATGATTGACAGGTTGAAGCAAAAGCTTTGATCAAAATTTGGTTGATAGTTTTCCAAATAGGTCCTCCCTCAATTTTTTAGCATCAGAAATACCACAAACGGGTAATTGACTTTATTACGTCATGAGTATAACTTTAGTTATTACCAACGTTTCAATATTAATCATTCTATTAAGATAAATTTCTTATGGAACTTGAACTGATCAGATCGATTAAAACCAATAGATCAACAATTGGTGAACTGGCAGTTGATGGAGTCTTTGAGTGTTTTATTTTGGAAGATAAAGACAGGGGACTTCAGCAGAATATGACTGTTTCAGAGCTCATGGAGAAAAAAGTGCGAACTAAAACAGCTATACCCTCCGGCCGGTATGAAGTAGTAATGAGTTTCAGCAATCGCTTTCAAAAACTGTTGCCCCTATTACTGGATGTTCCTGCATTTGAAGGCATCCGGATTCACGCAGGTAATACAGATGCAGATACAGAAGGATGTCTTTTACCAGGAAAAAGCAAATCGAAAGATATGGTAGGAAGTAGCCGTGCCGCGTTCGTTGTTTTATTTGATAAAATAAAAACTGCAATACAAAGAGAGAAAATTTTTATAACGTTGAGATAATAGTTCCGGTAGAAGCTATTAAGAAATCAGTTTTGTTGGAGTTGAATTTAGGGCATAAAAAAAATAAAAACCAATCATATGGCAAGAGTTAAGATAAATGTCGAGATGAGAGCCGGAACCGGGTTTGGTGTATGGGTCACAGTTGAAGACAAATCATTTCATTTCACTGAATCTGATTCAAGAACCCTTACGCTTGAGCCTGATTTTTATGTGGCCACCATTGGCGGTTATGAACCTACTACCGCTTTGGTGACCATCAGTTTTTTGCAGGGAGACCAAACACTTGCTATAGAAGAGTACAAGGATCCTACTTTTTTTGGTTTTATTTCATTTGACGTCAAATGAACGCTATGAAAAAAATATTGATCGGAGGATTATTTAGTTTACTTGCTTCTTTCGTCCCGGCGCAGGAATTTGACAGTACAATACTGAACATTGTTGAAAAGAAATTTGATGAGAACAAAAATGTTTATTCGTTTAAGTATGACCTGTTATCTGAAATATTGCAGGTTGGTCTTGACCGGGGTATCTTACAAGGAGCACAAAATGATGTCACGTTCAAATCTACAATTTACGGCCTGATGGTTATGTTTAATAAAACATACGAGATCGACAGGTATTATTCAAGATTAAAATTCCAGAGAAATTTTGAACTGGGAGGCAGTATGCAAATGAATGAGGATAACCAGGTAAATGGTTATGGTGTTGCATTGAAATATGCAGTGATCAATAAAAGGGATCTTTCGTATGGAAAAGACTATAGTGTGCTATCAGCCCGTATTCAACAAACACAACAGCAGCTTCACAGCATGTTCGGCCTGGTGATGCAGGCCTTTGGCCGTGATTCGACAACCACCCCGGAGCAAAAAAGAAAATTAGTCAAGTTCATTTCAGATAACGCTTCAATTAAAGACTTTGATAAGTTCTATGCGGAATTTGTAACCATAATTGGCGTGGCGGCCGATGAAGAGACGCAAAAAAAAGTAGCTGAGATCAAAGCAGTAGTAAACAGCATCAATGAAGATTACAAAAGGATCACTGATGAGATTTCAAAACGACCGCTATTGACATTTGCAGCCGAAGCGAAGAACAGTGAAAGCAATTGGGAGTTTGCAACTCTTAAGCTTGAGTTTCAAAAGGGTCTTGGTTTTGTAAAATCAGACGAATATCCATGGGATCTTTATCTCGCAAGCGAATTAAATTTTATAAACGATACACTGTCAACTTCAACTGACCTTAATCGCTCGGTTTTTTCAGCGAAAGGTGGTATTAATCACGTCTTAATCAGAAAGAAAAATAATCAATCGTTTCTCGAAGTGCTTGGAGGCTTTGAATATAATTCTGTTTTTGATGGAAAATATCCGGAAGAAAAAACTTCTGCGTTAAATGCGATGTTAAACGTCACCTTTAGAATTGCACCCAATCTCTATTTGCCGGTTGAGTTGAAGTTCGATCCGGATCAAAACAGGGTTTTGGGACTGATTCGAATTAAATGGGATATGATCAGGGATTCGGAATAAAGTAACAACACTTGATGTAGAATCAAAGACCCCGCATTGCGGGGCCTTATATAAACAAAATCAAACACATTATTGTTGAATACCACCGCCACCACCACCGCCAACACGTCTGCTTTCATCGTCAGTTCCTGTTTTACGGTTTCGTGATGCTTTTACCTGGTTATTACCAAAACGATAGGTGAGGTTTAATTTGAATTGCCTGGTTTCACCATAACCGCTGGCAACAAGATATTGTCCTGCAAAGTTGCTAACACCCCTGAATTTTAAAGTTTTGAAAATATCACTTACTGCCATCTTAATATTGCCCTTGCCTTTGAACAATGTCCTTTGTACGCCTGCATCGATTGCATAAATAGCATCACTTTCAAATGTTCCTTGCCACAGGCTCGGCGAATTGTAAAAGCCACTTAATTCTCCCGTCCAATTTTTTTTCTTTCCAAACTTCAAACTGTTTTGCATAAAGAAATTATAAGCAAACACATCAAGATCAACTACCCTGTTGCCACCACCAAAATCTGCCACATAATGCGAGTAGTAAGTGTTCACGTTCCCAAAAAAGCTATAATTTTTATAGGTGAAAGGATAACTCACGTTCAGGCTTACAATATTTTGAGTAGCGAGATTCCTTTTGGTTAAGAAGGCTTTTGTTTTTTCCAAAGTATCAACTATCTGGGTAAATACATCTGCTACATGACTGTAAGTAAGTGCTGTAGTAAGTTTATATTTATAGATATTAGTTAAAGAGACCGAATTCGTGTATTGTGGCCGTAGTGCTACATTGCCTTTCTGAAAAGTATATTCATCCAATTTAAATTCAAATGGATTCAGATCCTGGTAGGCGGGACGATCAATACGCCTGCTATAAGAAACACTCCATTGCTTCATAGGATTCTTATTAAAAGTAATTGAAGCACTTGGGAAAAGACCGGTATAATTTCTTTCTACAGTTGTTTTAGTAGCATAGTTTATAGATCCATCACTGTTCAGCGCATAGGAATCACCATTGTTATTTGTATTTTCCATTCTCAACCCTGCCTGGAACATAAAGCCTTTTTTGGGATATGCTTTATTAAAATTTACATATAGTGCATTGATATTTTCGCTATAATCAAACTGGTTGCTGCGTTCAATGTCAAGTTGTTTAGCGGTCCCGATCACATTATAACGTCCGAAGTTATTATTTGTATTTACTATTGACGATTTAAAACCAATTCCTAATTTGCCTCCTTTAAATCTTTGTTCATAATCGGCTTTTAAAGAATACATATCTATATCTGTTGGAGAAATAAAATTATAAATGGAACGGCTCAATTCGGTTGACAAATCCGGCGTATAATAAATATTGGGCTGCAGTTGGTCTGTCCTGATCCTGTAAATGCCATAATCCGCGTCTACATTTAATTCATGCCCGGCAGTATCAGCATAGCGATAATTGATATTGAAAGTTGCATTATCCCTGTTCGCTACATTGGAATTATTTGCAGTGAGAATTCGACTGGTATCGCCTGTCGGCTTATAAATGATCGGTGTTATGCTATTCGTTTTACTGTTATTGTCGCCGAAATTTCCATTGACCAGTATGCCAATAGTATTTTTATTATTTATGAAATAGTCAATCCCGGTTTTGAAACCGAACCCTTCATTCCGACTAAAGCCTTTATTTACCTGGTCAAAAATTGTATCTAACTGCTCCCTGTATAATTTAAATACATTCTGATTTCTATTCCGGTAGTAATTGAAATTCCCGAAGACATTGATTTTTTTGTTGCGATGATTCAGTGCTAAACTGCCATTGTACTTGGGATTGATAGCAATGCCATAACCAGCATTTGCTGAACCATTGGTACCAAATGATTTATTCTTTTTCAACTTTATATTTATAATCCCTGCATTCCCCGCGGCATCATATTTTGCCGAAGGATTTGTGATGATCTCAATAGATTCAATTTCTGACGACTGAATATTTCTCAGGTAAGCCGCAAGATCGATACCGGACAATGGACTCGGCTTGCCATCAATATAGATCCTTACACCGTTCTTGCCTGCCAGGCTTATCACGTCATCTTTATCGAGCAATACACCCGGTGCTTTGCGCAGCAATTCCAATGCATCACTGCCGACAGCATTAATAGTGCCTTCAATATTTAAAATGGTTTTATCAGCTTTTACTTCAATCATTGGTTTTTTTGAAGTAACCGTGACATCCTGGAGATTGGTGCTGGCTTTTTCCAAGACTATTTCAGGTACTGTTACATCACCGGTGCCCTCTACTTCAAATAATGAGGATCTTTTATTCAGATAACTAACGTAGCTGGTAGCTACAAAATATTTCCCGGCCTGAATATTTATAAAATCATATCTGCCTGAAGCATTCGTGGCTGCAATTTTAGCGACAGAAGAATCTTTTGCCCGCTGCAATGTTACCGTGGCTCCCGATAAAGCTTTACCCTGGTCATCCTTGATCGTTCCCGTAATTTTTTGAGATGAGGCTCCGAAACTTGTCAGAATGACAAGAAGAGTAAAAAGAGGTTTCATAAATGGTTTTGTTTTCCCTGTGGTGAGACGCAAAATTAATTTTCAGGTTACCGAAATTTCAGGGGATTGCTATAAGCGGAAAAAAAGCCCTTATTAGTGGCTACTGGCGAGAAAATTTCAAAGCATTTTCTTCACAAAATCTTTCATCATTATTCATTTCCTTTGCATGACCTTATCAACGCATTGAACAAGACGGGAAGAATGAATTAGATCATTAACGTAAATTTCCATTTAAGGGTTAACGGACATGAAGAAACTTGACTGGTACATACTGAAAAAGATCCTCGTCACTTTTTTCTTTTGCATGATACTTTTTACGTTTATTGCGGTGGCCGTGGATAGCAGTGAGCACACAGAAAACTTCGTGAAATCAGGCCTTAGCACACGCCAGATCTTTTTACAGTATTATTTGGGATTCATACCGTATATCTGGGGCTTACTTTTTCCTTTGTTTGTATTCATTGCAGTGATTTACACTACCAGCCGCATGGCCATGCGATCAGAGATCATTGCAATACTCGCAGGGGGCACAAGTTTTCTTCGTTTTTTACGTCCATATTTTTTTGGTGGGCTGATCCTTGCATCGTTGCTTTATATTGCCAGCAGGGAATTTATTCCAAAGGGAAATGAAATAAGAAGCGTTTTTCATGTAAAATATTTTGATAGACAGGATCTCGGTCAGCAGGGGTATAAGGATACTTATTATCGTCGTTCCGATTCCAATTCTTACATAGGAGTAAAATACTACGATTCACTTATGAAATCTGCGGGTGGCTTTTTCCTGCATCGTACAAAAGATAACCGTGTAATTTATAACCTGCGGGCTGACGCTATGAAATGGGACACAGCCAAACATAACTGGCAACTCACAAATGCAGTGGAAAGAAAAGTAGAAGCTAACGGAGAAATAGTAACTACCTATCCTTCCTATAATATCAATCTTAATCTGGAGCCGAACGACCTCAAGTATGATTATTATTTAAAAGATAAACTGACAACAGATCAGCTGAAAAATATCATACGCATGGAAGAATTGCGTGGTACCGAAGGTCTCAATACATTAAAGGTTGAAAGATTTCGACGTACTGCTACGCCGGTTTCGGTATTCTTGCTTGTCATCATTGGCGCCATTATCGCAAGCCGGAAAACAAGAGGTGGGAGTGGATTACATATTGCCATTGGTCTTATCATAGCAGCAGTATTTATTCTTGCAAATAAATTCTCATCAACGTTTTCAGTTAAAGGGGATTTTCATCCGCTTCTAGCCGCATGGGTGCCGAATATTTTTTTCACAATCGTATGTTGGTGGCTGTTTCGTAAAGCACCAAAGTGATATTCATCATTAACTTTCCACACAATTATTTTGTTTTACAGCAGTGTATTTAGCTACCTTTGTTTCATACTACTCAGCATAAAAAATCCACATCGTCATGGGCGTTATTAAAGACAAATTCAAACTAAAAGCTGATGAAGCTTCGGCCGAGATCAGGGATTTGCTTAAGCAACATGGAAATAAGGTTATTGGAGAAGTTACTCTCAGCCAGATCTACCAGGGCATGCGTGGCATCACGGGTTTGGTAACGGAAACCTCTTTACTTGACTCACAGGAAGGCATTCGTTTTCGCGGTTATTCAATTCCTCAATTAAGAGAGAAGCTACCAAAAATACCCGATGGGTCTGAACCATTGCCCGAAGGTCTTTTCTTTTTGATGCTTCTTGGCGCCTTACCCAATGATGATGATGTACATCACATTACCAACGTATGGCAACGACGCAGTCATGTTCCCAGCCATGTGTTTGATGTCATTGATTCATTTCCTTCTTACGCACATCCAATGACAATGTTTGTAGCGGCAGTGATGGCATTGCAAACAGAAGGTCATTTTGTAAAGGAATATGCGAAGGGGTTAAATAAAAAAGATTATTGGAACCCGACTTATGATGATACGATGGACCTGATAGCAAGGTTGCCAAGGATCGCAGCATATGTGTACCGTCGCAAGTATAAAAATAATGAACACATTCAGCCAAATGGTTTGCTTGATTGGGCTGGCAATTTTGCCCACATGCTTGGGTATGAAGATGAAGGTTTCAAAGAGCTTATGCGTTTATATATGACCATTCATGCTGATCATGAAGGCGGGAACGTTTCCGCACACACAACACACCTTGTAGGTTCAGCATTAAGTGATCCATATCTGAGTTATGCGGCAGGTATGAACGGACTTGCCGGTCCTTTGCATGGTCTGGCAAACCAGGAAGTGATAAAATGGATCTATGAAATGAGGGAAGCACTGGATACAGAAATGCCAACCAAAGAACAGATCTCTGAATATGTTAAGAAAACATTGAGTGAAGGAAAAGTTGTTCCGGGTTATGGTCACGCTGTATTAAGAAAGACCGATCCGCGATTTACTGCCCAAATGGAATTTGGGAAAAAGCATATGCCAGATGATCCATTGGTGCAGACTGTTTGGAATATTTATGAGACGGTGCCGCCGATCTTGCAATCATTAGGAAAAATAAAAAATCCATGGCCAAATGTGGATGCACATAGCGGTGCATTGCTTGTACATTATGGTATGGTTGAATATGAATATTATACTGTTTTGTTTGCAGTCAGCCGTGCATTGGGTGTGCTTGCTGCACTCTGCTGGTCAAGAGCTTTAGGGTTCCCGCTTGAAAGACCTAAATCAGTAACAACAGAGTTGGTAAAACTCTGGCTTGATGGAAAAGATAATATTTGGGGAGAGTGAAGTTGAAGAAAAATTATCAATAGACAATCAGCAACAGGCAAGCAGGCGGCTTGCTTTTTTTTGATCATTGCTTATTGTCGGTTGTTATTTTTTTATTTACCATGCGTCATTACTACTATTAAACTATTGTTGCGACGCTCCGTTCACGGTTCATTTCAACATTGAGCAATTGCGATGCAGTTTTGTAGCACACAGGAACTAAAACAATTTTATTCAAATATATTTCTGACCTGTCGATCTAATTCACCCCTTTAGGGGGACAGGGGTGTTATCTCGATATTTCTATTATCTTATCATCATTACCACCATTACTTGTACATATATATACATTTCCTGAAGGTGCAATACAAATATCTCTTAGCCTTCCGTAGTCATTTTTAAAATAGATTGACGTGCCCGTCACTGAGTTACCGTCGGCGCTCAATTTCAATTGGCGCAGACTTGCGTCTTTTAAGGTTGTCATCAATATTGAATTTTTCCATTCAGCTATTTTATCATTATCATAATAATCAATTCCGCATACGGCAATTGTATTGTCTCCTGATGACCAGATAGGCATTTTTATATTATTGGCGGTACAAAAAGAAGATTCGCTTGCATCACAGGGCCCATTCACACTTGGCCAGCCGTAATTCCTTCCCTTTTCAATGATGTTTACTTCGTCTTCTATATTAGGACCATGCTCCGATTCGTATAATTTATTATTTGCAAAAACCAACCCTTGTGGATTCCGATGACCATAACTCCATAAAGGATTTCCGGCAATAGGATTGTCTGTTGGAATACTTCCATCAGCATTTAATCTTAACACTTTCCCATTTCTTGCATTTATATCCTGTGCTGATGCAGCAGTTGCGGCATCACCGGTGGTGTAATATATTTTCACTCCCCCTCCCTCATTTACCACTCTTATTCTTGAACCATTATGAATGCTTGACGCTCCTATATTTTCAATGATTGTTATGGGGCTGGCAATTGAATTATTGGCAAATGTATAACGAACGACTTTTTCTCTGTACCCGTTTGTGCTATTATAATTATAAACAATGTATAAAAAGCCAGTATTCAAAAAATCAGGATGCAGTGCCATGCCAAGCAAACCACCTTCGCCTGATGACGATACCTCGGCAATTGTTGAAGAGAAAACAATAGCCCCCGTCGAAGGATTCATCTTAGAGATCTTTCCATCTCTTTCGGAAAACCAAATGTGATCATCCGGCCCCCAAAATATTTCCCAAACATGCTGAAGATTTTGTTTTACAATTCTTGTGGTGAATTCTGTCGGGGTTGTTCCGTTTGTTTTTTTCTTGTTACAGCATATAATTAATGGAAGGATTCCTAAAAAAAATATGCGAAGAATACGGTGCTGCATAGAAACTTTTGTTCAAAATACCGCAAATCTTCAGCCGGACTTCCAGATCTTGATAAAAGGAGTTATATGCTTTATGAAAATCTTGATTCTAAACTGAGATCTTACTTCCATGGACAAGGAATAACATAGCTTGGTTTATTCCGGCCTCTTACAATTATCGAAAGTTCCCAGGTCTTTGGTTTTTCTGTTGCCTGGGCGAGCTTAGAGACAGTGACATCATAACTTATTCCAAACTGGTAATCTTTATATGCCAGTCCTATGTAAGGAATGATTGCATTTTTCGACCAATACCACAAACCGGCATTCAATAAAAAGTCCTCATTTTGTGGAAGATAATAACCCAGCGCTCCGCCAACGGAAAAATAGTTTGCAGTTTCCTGTGACTGGTAAATACCGTTAACACTTAACACCACAGTTTGAGATAAAAACGTTTCAAAATTTGCATGCGCCACTTTTCGCATCGGCAAATATTGGTTTTCATCTTTCAAAAAGGTTTGTTTGGGTTTATTTACATGGAAGACTGAAACCCCTGCATCAAAATTACTATTCATTGAAGTGATGCTATACAACAAACCGGTGCTTACGGAAAAATATGGCTTCATCGATGATAAACTGTTTTCACCGGTGGGCAGGTTCGTATTAAAACCATAACCAGTGAACTGCTCTTCAAAATCAACACCTCCATAATCAATGCGACGGTGACCATAGATTGCACCAAAACCTGCCCCTAGTTTATGTTTTGTTTCTCCATTGGATAACTTCACTCTGTATGAAACATTCATGGAAGCATAGGTACTTTTTACAACACCACCCATTGCTTTATCATACATCAGCATGCCGCCAAGACCAAAAATGTTTCCCTCTTCGGCGCCTGGAAATTTTTTCTGAAACATTTTAGAATCATAAGAGATCGTGCCAGTAGCATAAGGACTGGCTGGTGTGATCCATTGATCCCTGAAATTTGCAATAGCCCTCCAATCTGCATTGATGTTTGCAGTCAACGAAGGATTAATGTTAAGGGGCGAGGAAAAGAATTGAGAAAAACTCGGATCCTGCGCTTTTGACTGAATCGCGATCAGCACACTTACATACATAATTTTTTTCAGCCTTTTCATAATACAAAGTTTATCTGATTAAAACTGAATTACCTGCTTTCTTAATATATTTTCCATCCACACCGATTGCTTCCACTGTCCATGTGTATACATCCATTACTCCTGGTTTTCCCTGGAATATTCCATCCCAGCCAGACCCTATCACATTTGTTTCAAATACTAATTGTCCCCACCTGTTAAATATCCTGAAGTATTTAAGTTCCCTGATATTAACTGTAAGCGGGAATAGTTTGTCATTATGACCATCATTGTTTGGTGTCCATGCTTTCGGCACAAACAGGTCTGATCTGACGATAGCACCCTGAGTCGGAATTATTTTTACCAATACGGTATCAACCGTAATGCATCCATTATCTCTTGTTATATTAATTAGATATTCTGTTTGCCTGTCATAATTAAATATGGGCTCTCTTATAAATGATGAGCTTAGTCCTACCGGGGGCGACCATACATAACTTAAGCCGATGTCTCTCGCGGACAACGGTGTCGGTGTGTTTGGATTTGTTGTTACCGTTGGATATCGTATACCTGCTACAAGTTTATATATGAATACAGTTACCGCAACTGGTTTGGTCGATGTACAACTGTTTCCTCCAAGTGCTTTAATATAGTAAGTACCGGATAGAGCTACTGCACCTGGATTAGTCAATGGAATTGTTGCTAATGAATCCATCCAATAAGTAAAGATTAATCCCGGATCGCTTCCTGCCGTAATTGATGGTGCAGTTAAGTTTATAGTCAGTGGCTCGCAAACCGGTGGAGGTTGATTTATCACCAGTGCAGGTATTGGTTTTACCAGTAATACCAGTGTCGCTATTGAATCACAACCCGCGGCATTTACAAGTGTTGCAGTATAAGTACCTGACGTTGTATAACTATTTCCGTTCCATACATATGGTTGATTTGCACAAGTAGAGTCTCTTGTTGTTGAAGCACTAACGGTATTCACTCGTAAGATCAGGGTAGCGATAGAATCACAACCTGTAGTACTTTGTAGTGTGGCTACATAAGTTCCGGCAACATTATAGTTATTGCCGTTCCATGAATATGGTAATTGATTATTGCAAATAGTGATGTTGGTGGTACTGGTTGTTACTGCCCTCACACTAATACTTATAGTCGTTGGAACAGCACACTGTCCTGCAGCAGGTGTAAATGTATAAGTAATGGTACCAACAGTTGCAGTACTGATGATAGCAGGACTCCATGTACCGGTAATGTTATTATCAGAAGTACCAGGCAGTGTCGGAGCAGTTGAATTCTGACAAAGCGGACCTATCAGCGTAAATGTTGGAGTGATCTGTGTTGTTACAGTCACTTCAGATGTTGCTGTTCCGTTACAAGGTGCTGTACCAAAACTATAAGTAACGGTATAAG
>CBFGXP010000033.1:0-24219 GCA_965652775.1 uncultured bacterium | reverse complement strand
TTCAGTTACAACAACTGAATTATTAATTGTATTAACCGGTCGATAAATTTTGTGGGCTAAAGAGTGGTCACAAAAAGCTTTCTCCAATTTCAAAATTTGGTTTAGTTTTAGTGATCCAGACTTACATTATGCTCAAAATTTCATTGGCAATTTTCTTAGCTGTTAGCAGCGTTTCCTTATTGAGTGCACAACCCGCTTCACCAAAAACTTTTGCTGCAGCAAAGAATAGTGATATTAAAGAACTAAAGGCGTTACTTGACCAGGGTGCCGATCCCAACAGCTTTGACGAAGATGGTGATCACCTATTGATGTATACAGCTCTTTATTCTTCCTTTGATGCCCTGCAACTACTAATTGATAAAGGAAGTAATGTAAATGCAAAGAATGGTCTTGATGAAACAGCGTTGATGTGGGCCGTCCATGATCTTGCAAAAATGAAATTATTGATCCAACATGGCGCGGATGTGAATGCAAAAGCTAAATCAGGCAACACTCCTCTTCTGATTGCATGTGTGGGCAATGGAAAATATGAAGCTGTAAAATTGCTCCTGGATAACGGAGCCAATGTATCAGCCGTTAATAACAGGAAAGAAAATGCTTTGATGAGAGCCGCGCTGTTTGGCGACACGGCTACGATATCAATGTTACTTAATAAAAAGATTGATATTAATGCGCTCAGTGCCGATTCAACAACGGCATTGCTTAATGCTGCCCTGAACGTAAACAGCCCGGTTGTCATTCAATTATTGCAGAAGGGCGCTGACGCTGATAAGGTTTGTGCGTTTGGATTAACAGCTTTATCGGTATCTGTTATTTTCAATGACCTAAGCTCAGTAAAGGCAATATTAAAAAAAGCCAAAAAGATCAATATACAGGGTGGAGGCGGATTTACTCCCTTGCTATGGGCAGTTTATAATGAATATGACAATATTGAAATAATCAACGCTTTGTTAGAAAAAGGCGCTGATGTAAACATGAAAGCGAGTGATGGATCAACACCTCTTTCATGGGCCTTAAAAAAGGGAAATACTGAAACAGCTGCGCTATTAAAAAAAGCAGGTGCTAAATAATATCTTTTAAATTCTTTATTATGAAAAAATGGTTGGTGCTTTCAGGAATTGTTACTGTTATCGCAGCCTTTACCACAGTAACACCTGATAGCATGATCAACGATCCTGAAGCGATCAAAAAGGCGATCAATAAAAGCTTGCCATTGCTACAAGCCACAAGTCATGCTTTTCTCGAAAATGCAGGCGGTTGCCAGTCCTGCCATCACCAGGACCTGACAGCAGTCAGCTTATCATACGCAAAAGAAAAAAATATCGCTATTAATGAAGCAAGTCTTAATGAAATATTTGACACGATAATGAGTATCATAAAATCAAGAAAGGCTGCATCGATTCAGAATGATGATCCTATTGCAATAATAATGTCGAGCGGCTATGAATTGTGGGCATTGTGGGCGAATAAATACAAATCGAATAAACCGATTGAAATGCTGGTAAAAAATTTGATGCAACGGCAAACAGCAGAGGGCAGTTGGGTAAGCCCTAATCCGCGGCCACCTTTGGAATACTATGCTTTCAGTGCGACTGCACTAATGGTGTCTGCCATTCAGTATTATGTACCGCCATCGCTGAAACCGGAAGCGACACAAAGAATTGAAAAAGCCCGTACATGGATGATGCGCACCGTCCCTGAAACCAATGAGGAAAAAGTTTTTCAATTATTAGGGCTTAAATGGATCAATGGAGACAAAAATTTTATCCAGCAACAAGCCAAAAAATTATTAGCCACACAACGTGAAGATGGAGGATGGTCGCAATTAAAAACCCTTGAAAGCGATTCTTATGCGACCGGCCAGGTTTTGTATGCGCTGCATGAAACGGGAGTGACACGATAATGAGTATTATAAAATCAAGAAAGGCTGCATCGATTCAGAATGATGATCCCATTGCAATAATAATGTCGAGCGGTTATGAATTGTGGGCATTGTGGGCCAATCAATACAAATCGAATAAACCGATTGAAATGCTGGTAAAAAATTTGATGCAACGGCAAACAGCAGAGGGCAGTTGGGTAAGCCCTAATCCGCGGCCACCTTTGGAATACTATGCTTTCAGTGCGACTGCACTAATGGTGTCTGCCATTCAGTATTATGTACCGCCATCGCTGAAACCGGAAGCGACACAAAGAATTGAAAAAGCCCGTACATGGATGATGCGCACCGTCCCTGAAACCAATGAGGAAAAAGTTTTTCAATTATTAGGGCTTAAATGGATCAATGGAGACAAAAATTTTATCCAGCAACAAGCCAAAAAATTATTAGCCACACAACGTGAAGATGGAGGATGGTCGCAATTAAAAACCCTTGAAAGCGATTCTTATGCGACCGGCCAGGTTTTGTATGCGCTGCATGAAACGGGAGAATTAAAACCTGAGCATCCCGCGTTTAAAAAAGGAATTTCTTTTTTACTGAAAACCCAACATGAAGATGGTTCATGGAAAGTGAAATCACGTTCGTTTCCCTTTGTCCCATTTGTCGAGAACGGTTTCCCGCATGACAAAGATCAGTTCATTTCCGCTGCCGGAACTAATTGGGCTACCATGGCGTTGATACTTGCGGTGGACTAAAGTAACTAACTGACTGTAACGGGTATTTAAGGCGGCAAGGATTGCTGGCAACCTGCTGGGTTTAACGTTGGCTCATGAAAAAAAATTTTGGCTATTGCTGTTCCTATACCAATAAATTCGCTTTTTGTACGTTCTAAAAAAACCCGTACCTGTAAAAACTGAAAATCATTCCTTATGAAAAAACCATCCCACAAAAATGACGGGTCAGCAATCGCTGTTACCGCCACACTTGAAGAGCTTAACCTGCTGCAAATTCTGGTTGAAAAATTAGCTGAATGCAATGTTGATATTGGCTATTGCCTGAAACAGGTTCAACCCGGGTGGAAGGCTATCGAAACGTCTTCAATAGAAGTTCTTGTAAGCGGCGGTATTAAGGATAAGGATGAACTTATCAACGCTCCATTTGTGACTTGCTTTTTATTTACCTGCATCAAAACTGCGAACGCAAAGTACGATCTAACCTTCAGCTCTTCGCTTTCCTGATTTCGCGCAAGCTACAATTAAGCACTCAATTCGTTTTTAACGAAAGGCTGCATACGCAGCCATTCGCATAAGATTCAAATTATTTGATTAGTCATCCTTTTTTACTTTCTTTTCTCCATCCTCTATTTTTATTTTTGTATCACCATCCTTGATCTTTACTTCGTCGCCATCTACTTTCTTTTTATAATCGCCATCTTTTATTTTATACTCGTCGTCTCCATCGTATTTATATTTACCATCACTTGTCCTAAAAACATAGCCATTGATCACTTTACCATTTGCACCATATATGGTATCGTTGGTTTTTGTGTCCACATAAATATAAACGGGCTCGCGGGTTTCGCTATTCACCATTTGGCCGGTCTTCTCGTCTTTTTCAACTTCGATATACTCCCCTGCAGTAAGATCCAGGTATCTTTCCTGTTTGCAGGATGTGAGAGCCAGAAATGCTGGTACAGCTAACCATAATAGTTGTTTCATATCTTATGTTTTATAAATAGAAAACAATTTTCAGACCAGACAAAATGCGCTTAGGAGAATGGGCAAATAATACCACATTATCAATCAATAAAAAAGAGTTATCATTGAAGTTGATTGTTCAGCCTTCGGCATCATTTTTATCTAAAATTAATTATGCTTCCAATTAGCTCACTGCAGAAGTTCGTATATTTTGTATTAGCAGCCTTTCTCATTGTACTCGCATTATATTATGCCAAACCATTTTTAGTTCCGGTTTGTTTTGCGGGATTACTGGCTATGCTTTTTCTACCATTGAGTTTATGGTTTGAAAGTAAAAAAATACCAAAGGCTTTATCAATACTGTTTTGCCTAATTATTTTTGTAGGTATCCTCACAGGCATTATTTGGTTGATCAGCTGGCAGATCACTGACCTTGCCAGTGAGACCAGTGATATTGAAAATAAAGTAAAGAAAATGATCGGCCAGGTTGAAGAATACATTCGGAATAATTACGGCATCTCAAAAAAACAACAGGAAAAAATAATTACAGAACAAGCGCAGGCCAATAGTAACATGCTCTCCAATATTGGGTCTTCTGTTACTGGTTTTGCAGTAGATTTTATTTTAATGCTGGTTTATATCTTTCTTTTTATGTTTTACCGTGAACGGATAAAGACATTTGTGCTGAAACTGGTGCCGTCACAACAAAAGAAAAATACTGAAACGATATTGCGCGACATAGAAAAAGTTTCACAACAATATATAACAGGCCTTGGTTTAATGATCGGTTGCTTGTGGGTGATGTATAGCATCGGGTTCTCGATAGTTGGAGTAAAATACGCAGTGTTGTTTGCCATTATCTGTGGCTTGCTTGAGATCGTACCATTTATCGGTAATCTGACCGGTAACCTGTTGGCAATCCTGATGGTGATTATCCAGGGTGGCGGAATGGGAATGGTGCTCGGCGTTGTGATAACTTATTTTGTTGTTCAGTTTTTGCAGACCTATATCCTTGAACCACTGGTTGTCGGTGCGGAAGTAAACATCAATCCGCTATTTACAATCATCATTCTTGTGTTAGGCGAATTAGTGTGGGGGATTCCCGGTATGGTGCTGGCTATTCCTCTTCTGGGGATTGTGAAAATTATTTGCGATCACATTGAATCATTAAAGCCCTATGGCTATTTAATTGGGAGTGAAAAGAAAAAAAGGACTTCGTTCCTAAAAAGAAAGAAAAAATAAATTGCTCTCATCCCTTTCCCCTTATAAGTCTTCGTCATTTTCAACTCTATCAAAGAACTTTATTGTTTACATTCGTTATTCAAACTTTTTTGCACAAACTACTGATGTATGAAAAACTCGATAAAACTTCTAGCTATCCTGTTCTTTTTACTACCGACATTTTCCTTTGCACAAGGCAAGGATTCATTAATGGTTGCTGCGATCATAAAAGAAGCAAATGAAAATTCGCAACTAAAAACTCTTGCTCATGAATTAATGGATGGTATCGGGCCAAGATTAGTTGGCTCACCCAAGATGCAACAAGCTCATGATTGGGCTGTAGCAAAATATACAAACTGGGGCATCACGGCCCGTAATGAAAAATGGGGAGAATGGCGTGGTTGGGAAAGAGGTATTTCGCACATTGATATGATTCAGCCCTGGGTTAAAACGTTGGAAGGAACACAACTTGCATGGTCCCCTTCTACCGGGGGTAAAACTATCACCGCTGAGCTTATTATTCTTGCTGATGCAGCAGATTCAATGGCATTCATAACCTGGTTACCTAATGTAAAAGGAAAATTTGTAATGATATCAATGATGCAACCAACCGGGCGACCTGATTATAACTGGCAGGAGTTTGGAACAAAAGAATCAATTGAGAAAATGAAAAAAGAAAGAACCGATCAAACTGACGCATGGCGAAAAAGGATGAGTAAAACCGGATTGACAAATAAAGATCTTGCGTTGGCACTGGAAAAAGCTGGTGCTGTTGGAATTGTTGGTTCAAATTGGTCAGCTGGTTTTGGAGTAAATAAAATTTTCGGTGCGAACACCAAAAAGATCCCGACAATAGATATCGCTCTTGAAGATTATGGATTACTCTATCGCTTATTGGAATCAGGAAAGAATCCAAAGATCAGCGTAAGAACTGATTCAAAAGAACTGGGTATTGTGCCTACGTTCAATACTATTGCTGAAATAAAAGGAAATGAAAAAGCAAATGAGTATGTAATGCTGTCTGCTCATTTTGATTCCTGGGATGGAGGGACGGGAGCGACTGATAATGGGACAGGTACATTGGTGATGATGGAAGCTATGCGAATACTTAAAAAACTTTATCCTAATCCAAAACGAACGATCCTTGTTGGGCACTGGGGTAGTGAAGAACAAGGATTGAATGGTTCCCGTGCGTATGTGGAAGATCATCCTGAAATTGTAAAGAATATTCAGGCATTATTTAACCAGGATAATGGAACAGGCAGAGTGGTTAATGTCGGCGGCGCAGGTTTTTTGCATTCATATGAATATCTCGGCAGGTGGTTAGCAAGTGTGCCGGCAGGATATAAACAAGGATTGGAAGCAAGATTTCCGGGCGCACCGTCGGGCGGGGGATCAGACAATGCTTCTTTTGTTGCAGCCGGAGTACCTGCTTTTGGCTTAGGATCGAACAGTTGGCTTTACGGCAGCTATACCTGGCATACAAACAGGGATACTTATGATAAAATTGTTTTTGATGATGTAAGAAATAATGCGATCCTAACAGCGATACTCGTATATATGGCCTGCGAAGACCCGGTGACAACATCAAGAGAAAAAATAATTTTACCCGCTAGCCGTGCTGGTGGTGAACCAGGCAAATGGCCTGAACAACGTTCACCAACGCGTAAAGGTGGAATTGATTAGAATTGGACGTGCAACTGAACAAAAAGACTAGATATGCTTTCCCGGGGACTCGCTATCAATTCTTAACAAGAGCTGAAGGGTCGGGGATTTGCTGCATATAATTTCATCCACATTATCTTTTGAATAGTTGTGTATAACTTAACAAGCATCCGCAAGATTTCATGTAAATCAATCGGTAAATTGCTTCATAAACATACTCATGTTATCAATCCGTAATATTCAATTTTCAAAGCTGCTGAAAGCAGAGGGCCGTTTCAGAGAATTCAACTTCAGAAAATCGGCTAATGAAGGAAAAATAGTTTTCAATGTTGATGTAACAGATGATCGCAATAACCGTATTCTTTTTCTTATGCAAAAAGAAGACAGTGGATGGAAAATTCAGTCAAAGGAACTTCCCGTTTGGATCATCAATAATGAAACAAATCTTTGTGAGCTCATCGAAAACGAGCTTCAGGCTTAAGACTATCACTTCTAATCATTTTATTCGGAGTTATTCTTAAGGAATGTGTTATAGGCTATTATGTCAAAAAGACACTACCAGATCGACCGTTAGCCAATACGGCAATAATAGATTACCTTTAACCAATGCATTTATCAAAAGAACATCTTAGCACGGGAAACAATTATAGTTGGACAGATGAATTTGTCTTTGACGGAACTCCAAGTCGCCGCCTCTTCGATCGCAATAATGGCAATCAATTATTATTTATAATTAATCTTTATGCGTCAGAAGTAAAGGGATTTTCCGAAACTGATGTATCAAGAATTGAAGCCATGCTCATAGATCAGCTTCCGGAACAGATAAAGAGTGAGATCTCTGTTCTTAAGTGGCTGCAGCAACACGAAACTTTGAGTGTCCAAAACATCTAATGTTATTATCCCGCCTTACTAATTTAAGAATGCCGGATCGCTCCGGCATTAAAAAAGATTTTGATAAATATTAATTCAGGTACCCATTTTTAATATATCCAACCAGACCATTACTTCCGTTTTCAGGCCCTGCAGCAAAATATAAAAAATACCTATTGGGACCATTCAACGGTGGAAATGTTAATCCCCGCAGCCCATCAATTTCAATTGTTTTTCCTTTTGCGGATAGTTGACCAAGAGCATTTCCATTTTCATCAAAGACATTTATGTGGCCATCTCCGTTATTCCCAACAAGAATGAGATTTGGAATTTGGCTCCATTCACCCCAGAAAGCGGCGGGAGGTTTTATAATACCCCAGGGTGCGTTTAATTTACCATTTGATGCAAAGCGTTTGGTTAGTGTGCCGTCCGGGCTAAATACATTTATATATCCTTTACCCGGACCAACTTCAGCTTTTCCCGCGGCATTTTTTTTTGCATACATGACATATATTTTGCCATCACCTACTGTTTCAATATTGAATGGAGAGTAGTCGGCAGGAAGGTTTGGATCGTTAAATGGCTTACTGACCGGGTTCCAATTTTTATCATACACATCGATCCTGCTTTGAGCAAAATTAGCTGCGTACAGAAAAAAATCACCTCCATCATTAGCCAGAGTAATTCCTAAGTATGAAGCTGCAGAGTTGTCTATTTTTTTTACCGCACTGCTTCCCGTATTCCATCCGGATATTGTTCCATCCGCAGTTGCAAAAATAAATTGCGCAGGATTACCATTTGGTAATTTAAAATCGGAGGTCGGGTTAAAGGCATGTCCTGTTGGATGACCCGTTGATGAATTACCTCCAAATGGAATACTAACTGTAGTCGCCATTGGTACGCCATCAAGGTTGTAAACGGTTGTCATCCCTCTACCCTCCGATGATACCCAGGCATGCCCTGACGGAGAAAATGTAATGCTCCAGGCATTAACAAGCCTGGGATCCACATTCAATGGTCTGCTGATAGAATTGTCTCCTACCAGATTTACCTGCACAAAATTTTTCAAGTCTTTTGGAGCAACCTCACTTCCGGCTCCCCCTTTTGCGGTTGCAGTGACATCCTTCATGCTTTTCTGACAGCTGAATGCGACAATTAATAGAACAATAGTAAAAAATGGTTGAATGGATTTGATTAGTACCTTTTTCATATAATTAGTGTTTAATGGTGACGAATGAGTTTTTTGGAATCAATCCAGGTTCAGGCAGAACGACTCGGCTTGTAAAGGATCGATCTCAAAAATTTAAAACTATCAAAATACATACCTATTGAATAGGTAGACTTATGCACTTGTGTGCATATCATTTTCTAGTAAAATACTTTTTGTTTATTGGTGTGCCGTTAAAAAAGAATTTATTAAAGTACTACTCTTTGTTTCGCTTTTCTTTTCTGCTCTATAGGCTTAGATGCACACAGGGAAACATAAATAAAAAAAGACAATATCAAGTAAGTAAATGAAAATGACTGAAGCTTCAAACAAGTTTAAAAAAAATGGAGACGACCAAAAAGAAACAAAAAACATTAGTAATTGAAATGGAAAATAAGGAGGCATAGAGTGTATGCAAATCTAATGACGAAGAAATCTTAACTCAAGCAAATAAATCTATACAATGAAGCTGCTTCAGTATCTAAGAAAAATATAGCGAGGTTTCATAAAATGTTAAATGAACATCCGTAGCTGTATTTGTGTACAAACATTTCTTTTCTTCTTAACGTTAGAATGAAGTGTTGATTTTGTTGGGTATTTTTTTCCCCACAAACTGGCAAGGTTTTTTATCGTAAATTCAGGGATCGAATTATACTTCTTTAATTAATTTAATTTTTTTTTATGCGTTGGATAGGTGGTAGACAAAGCTCGAATGTTGATGACCGTCGTGGTATTGGTGCTGGCGGAATAGCTGTTGGTGGCGGTATCCTTGGCGCAATTGTTCTTGTATTACAATTATTGCTTGGCGGAGGTAGCGGTGAAGAAGGACAAATACCGATTCAAATACCAGGACAGACGCAGGAAATGAGCGCTGAAGAAAAAGCAGAAGATGACAAGAGAGCCGAATTCGTAAAGGTAGTTCTTGGATATACTGAAGATGTATGGAATCAATTATTAACCCAATACCAGGAACCAACACTTGTGCTGTTTCGCGGCACTGTACAATCAGCTTGCGGCTCCGCTAGTTCAGCCTCCGGTCCATTTTATTGTCCCGGCGATAACCAGGTATACATAGATCTCTCTTTTTACCAGGAATTAGGACAACGGTTTGGTGCACCAGGAGATTTTGCTATGGCGTATGTGATAGCGCATGAAGTGGGGCATCATATACAAAAGCTTTTAGGTACTTCGGACAAAATGGCCAGGCTACGCCAACAGGTAAGTCGCGAAGAATATAATAAATATTCTGTGATGCTTGAACTGCAGGCTGATTTTTTGGCTGGCGTTTGGGCGCATCATGCCCAACGTATGATGAATATTTTGGAAGAAGGCGATATAGAGGAGGCGTTAAATGCTGCAAACGCTATCGGGGATGACCGGCTTCAAAAAGAAACACAGGGATATATCGTTCCTGAATCGTTTACACATGGCACTTCACAACAAAGAATATTTTGGTTTAAAAAGGGATTTCAAACCGGCGACATAAGACAAGGTGATACATTTAATGATCCTTCATTGCAGTAAACACAATAATTAGCAGCATTTTTTATTGGGACGGAATGTTTGTCGCTTTTTTACAATTCTAAAATTAGTTTCTCGCCTAATTTGCGTTTCTAAACAAACAATATGGAAGCAAGAATAAGATCATTAATTGCATCTATACTACTCTTACACATGGCGGCATGCGATGATAAAAAAAGCGATGCAGAAAAAACAGCTGAAGCGGTTGCAGTTAATGAAAATAAACGAAAACAACTACCCTTTGATAAATTACTAGGGATATGGAAAAGTGATGATGGAAAAAGTTTTGAAGAATGGAAAAAGAATGACAACAGCACGTACCAGTCCCGCGCATATACTATCAAAGGCGCAGATACATCCTGGAATGAACACGCAATCATTTATCCTGATAATGATAACTGGATCTTTGAAAATACCGTGAAAGGTCAGAACAATGGGAAAGCGGTAAAGTTTACTTCTATAATATTGAATGAAGGAACGGTTCAATTCAGCAACCCGCAACATGATTTTCCAACTGATGTCAACTATACTCTTGCAGATGCAAATAGGCTGAATGCTTTTATTATCGGACCAAATGGGAAAGGTGGCAAGGATACAATACCTTTTAATTATACAAGAATAAAGTAAAGGAAAAATGTAGATAAAAAGGCTGCTTAATAAGGCAACCTCTTGTTACTAAAATCAGTAATTGCCGAATGAAACTTTCTGGCATAAGGCGATCTTAAGGATTTTTACGGTTTAAATTCAGCCAATTTATTACCTTCAGTATCTCTCAATCATTAAACTTTTTTTTATGCCAAACAAACACCAATCACTTACCTACCGCTGGATGCAGGAGGTATGGAACGAAGGCAGTGAAGATGCCATTGATCAAATGCTTGATGAAAATGCCGTGGTACACGGTATCGAAGGCATCAATGAACCGGGGCCAAAAGGATTTAAGTCCTTTCATCAGAATTTCAAAAAGCAGTTTCCAAATATCCATGTAGAAGTCGATGATGTCTTTTCTGAAGGAGGTTATGAAACTTCACGTTGCACTGTAGATGGCACCACGGCGAACGGGCAAAAGGTTCACTTTACAGGTATGACTTGCGTAAAAGTTGAAAACGACAAAATCGTTGAAGCCTGGAATAATTTTGATTTTCTAGCGATGCATCAGCAATTAGGATTTAAGATGACGGCCGCGGAAGAAATGATTGCTTAATAAAAGAAAAAAATGTTTTATTTTTTTCCGTGGATGGCTTAGAACGTCAGGCCCATGGTTATTTATTACCTATTAAGAAGGAGAAGACACGATCGCATTTAGTTTGTAAGATTAAGATAAAAAAGGCTGCCCGATCCGAGCAGCCTTCGTTCTAAAAAAGTGCATTTATTGTTTTACAAACTTTGCAGACATTATTTCTTTTCCATCATTCACCTTCACTAAATATAAGCCTGGAGAAAGTTTCGAAATATTTAATTGTGTAAGCGTATTACCACTTCCCTGTTGTTGCATTACTAACTTGCCAGTCAGGTTATAAATTCTTATCTCAGATTTCTTTTCAGCCACCTTTGTCCATATATTTAGCTCACTACCTGCGGGATTAGGGAAGACGCTAAATGTTAAGTTTGGATTCACATTAACCTCCGCCTCCGTGGCAGTAGCTGCCACCTTAGTTGCCGTAGCTGTTTGCACTCTCAGCGTATAACAAGATGTGGCACTATTCGCAGCACCCGCCGGATATACTTTTGCATAGTAAGTACCAGGAGTTACATTTAGCGGGATCGATTCATTTTTAGAAGCCTTATTTTGTGAAATGCCCATTATCGTTCCGCTACTATTTAATACAGCAAGGTTATAGTTTGCAGGTAGTGTGGTTAAAAAAACATTGATCGAACCACCTGAACTGATGGTGAATTTATAATAGTCAATATCATTTTTTGGAGCAATAGTTCCTTTTACATCTGTATTCACACTTATTTCAGCCGCGCCGCTTACAGTACCGTTTGTGCTCACATCATAGGGACCAGGGCATCCTGATGTAGCAGGAGGTGGTGGTGTCCAACCTGATGTTGAGAATTGCGTAGTACTAAAGCCACTGGTTTCAATAAGGCTGCAGTTTGAGTATACTCTCCACTCATATGTTGTGGCCCCAGACAAACCATATAAATTATAAGATGTTGAATAAGTAGCAGAAGCTGCAGTTAACCATGTACCAGAAGAAATTGCCTTATACTGAACAGTGTAAGCAAATGCCCCGCTAACAGCACTCCAGTTCATGGTTGCCGTGCTGGATGTAATATTAGAAGTGGAAAGTCCGCCAGGAGCACTACATGAACCCATTGCTCCTGTAGTAAATTGCGTTTCTGCGTAGCTGCTGATACCAGAAGCGCAGGTAGCTTTGACTCTCCAATCATAAGAAGTGTTTGCTTCCAATCCCGATAAGGTCCATTGTAAACCACTAGTGCCAAACCCAAAAGCTACCCAACTTGAAGAACTTGCAGGTTTATATTCGACATTGTAACTAGTGGCCCCGATAACAGGCGCCCATGTAGCAGTACCAGCCGTAGCTGTAATGTTGGAAGTTGAAAGACCAGTTGGTGCACTACATTGCGCACTAACTCCATAGGATGCGGCTACTAAAAGTAGCAGAGCTAATAATCTCATAAGAATATTGAATTTTGAGGGTTCAAAAATTTGAATGTGATGCAATTTATACGCACAGAGGTTAAAAATCAAGCGCTAAACAACGAATATAATGCCAAGAAATTTACCACGAACTTATTCGAGCGGTTGTGAATAGATTACAATCAATTTTTTACCTTGGGGACAACTTATAAATGCGCAGCATAAGGAATTTATTACTTAGCTATTTCTCTCATTTATACTTTGTTATTATTGATTAACAACTCTTAATAAATTGAGGTTGCTTAAAATCATTTTATGAAAAAAAGTCTGGCATTAGTTATAATTATTTATTCACATGTGTCCGTCCTTCATGCGTGCACCACTTTTTTTATTAATAAGAACGGACAGATGGTCTTTGGCCGCAACTATGATTGGATCACAGATGCGGGTATGGTTTGTACAAACCTCAGAGGTTTATTAAAAACTTCTATGAAAACAGAGAATGGAGAAACTATTAGCTGGACGTCACAGTTTGGTAGTATTACTTTCAATCAATACGGAAAAGAATTTCCAACAGGAGGCATGAATGAAAAAGGATTGGTTGTAGAATTAATGTGGCTGGATGAAACAATTTATCCGGCCGCAGACAACAGACCGGCCATCGGTGTGCTGCAATGGATACAATATCAACTGGACAATTGCTCGACAATAGAACAAGTGATTGAGACAGATAAAAAATTACGTATCTCACCTACCGGCACTACTCCCCTGCATTATCTTATCGCAGATGAAGATGGCAACGCAGCGACAATAGAATTTTTAAATGGTAAGATGGTGGTGCATAAGGGCAACAGCCTTTCCTTGCCTGTACTTACTAATAATATATATGACGAGTCAGTAAGTTCTTATAAAAATTCTTCTGCAAATGGTAATAATTCATTGGAACGTTTTGGACAAGCCTGCAACATGATACAACAGATAAACTCCAGCACAAATACAAAACCCGTTATTGATTATGCATTTGATATTCTTGCCAACGTTGCCCAGGACGATTTTACCAAATGGAGTATTGTTTATGATATCACCAATAAAACAATTCAATTTAAAACAAATCGTTTTAAACCAGTGAAGACGGTAAGCTTCTCTGCTTTTGATTTTAATTGCACGGCAGCAGCCAAAGCCTGGGACATGAATCAGCCCGGGCACGGAAACATTGATCGATTATTTGAAAATTATACTCCTGCAATAAACAAGAAAATTGTAGAAAAATCTACTGAAGAAAGTGAAAGCCGTGTAACCATAAGCCAAAAAAACAGGGAAGCTTTGTGGCAATATTCTTCAGTAATTAAATGTCATTAAAACTGTTGGAAGAAAATGATTAGTTATCTGAGTCTATAAACAACACTTAGTCCATTGCTTTCTCCATTGATATAAGGCCTTACACTAAGATTCGGGTCTTTAATTAATCTGTTTTTATGAAAATGGGGTACTAATATCCCGGTTAAGGTTCCCTGGGCAATTCCTAATAGTATATCCGAGGGAAAATGGAATCCTCCTCTGTGTCTTAAATAAGCCATTGTTCCTGTTGCAAGGCCAGCCGCACTGTAGAAAACCCACTTGGCTTTTGAATCGGGATAATAATCAGCATACACTTTTGCCATAAAAAAAGTGGAAGTAGCCACCAAAGCGACATGTCCTGCGTAAAAGGAATTTTTTGCTCCTCCCCTTTTGCGCCAGCTCATTTCAGTTTCATCACTGTAGGCATAAGGCCTGTAACGATTGGTCAAATACACTGATCCGGTATAAAAAAGACCTGTTACTGACATCGCTTCCAGGTATAAAAAACTTAGCTTGAAAATATCCTTTCTTGTTTGCTTGCCCGTAAGAAAAAGCGCAGGAAGGGCCATTGACCCGTAAAATAGATAATCACTGGTATTGCCTATGGTTTCCGAGTGTGGTCGTACTGCCCAGCGATCGAATCCATTGATATCGTCTACATCAAGACTTAATATTTTTTCCTCAGTTGAAGGATCTTTACTGTAAATTTTGGTGAAAGCATAAGCGGACCATCCTGCACCAACAGCAAAAACAGGAAGGTCTACCGCGGGTTTCAGTTTATAAACCTGTTGTTTTATTTCTACATTTTTGTTGAAAGCAGAATCTACCGCTATGCTGTCTCTGATAGCCAGCGTATCCGGCTTTATAACTTTCAAACTATCTTCCTGGGCAAAAGAAAATACGTACAGAATCATTGTCGCAGCCACACACAGGTACTTTTTCATCATTCGCAGATTTAATGTTATATGCGACCATAAAAAATCATGCCACCCATTATTGTTCAACAACTGAACAATTAAATCAACCAGCAGCATTACATGCAAGAAAAGAAAGAATATTAGCCACCAGGATCACCGGCCAATACAAGCTTAATCAAATACGATCGCATACTCGGTTTTCAACAATAATAATGAAATTAAAAGCCGTCTGCAAAAATGCAAACGGCCAAGGAAGGGACTTGTGAAATCGTCACCTTATTTTTTTATATAAAAACAATCTATGTATTTCGTTATGGGTACGGTTGCGAAGTGGAGCTGGTTGCGAAATATTGTTGCTGATGTAGCAGAAGCAAAAGCTATGCCCTAGTCCGTCAATTTTGTCTGGATTAAATTATTTTTGTGTGTTGCTGATAAAAAAGTAGTACCCCAAAAAACTTAAAGAGATGCTAAAGGCCATGATAGCTAATGAATGAAAACCTAATGGCCTGGTTAACGTAACTCCCATCAGACCCAGCCCGATTCCAGCTAAAATTGCAAACCATTTTATATTGGCATTCTTATTATCTTCTGTTGGCCTGGTGGCAAGGATGGATTGAGCCATATTCTCAGAAATTCCCTTGTCAACAATTTTATTCTTAAGCCTGTGTTCCAGTATCCTTTTCATGATGTTAATGATAAAGTACATAAACATACCCACGACAAAAATGGCAGCACCGACCTGCAGCATTTCTTCATCTATTCCAAATTCCCCGTTGTGTGCGTTTGCCGTATAGCTTGCCGAGCATACTGTTGCGATTGCTATTATTTTCTTCATTTTATAGTTTTTATAATTATCAGACGAGTGACTGTACAGAATGTTGCAAAAGATCAATATGAATCCAACAATTTCATTTCGTTATTATACCTTTTATACATATCAATAAACAACCCTGCGAAAACCGTTAGTGCCGTAATAATGATCAGGTAAATGAAGATGGCAGCAATTCCTTTGAATAAATAAACAAAGTATTCTTCGAAATAATAGAAAACTGCAGCCGTGAACCCAATACCTATAAATAATAATACCCAGAGCAATAACCTGTCATTTGCTTTTTGTTTTGATGATGGCAATTGCTGAACAACCAATTCGGACAGGTTAAATTTAAACGTCGCCTGCGGCAGCTGCTTAATACCTGTAATCAGCGAGCCGTAAATCTCTGCCTTCAGTTTACATTCCCCACACAGCTGCATATGTTCAACAATTCTCAATTCGCAATGATGCCTATCGACAACAAATTGTTGCACTTCAACGTCAGTAAGATGCTTTGTTACCATAGATCTTCTTTTTTATATTGAAGCAAAAGATGATTCTTTAATTCTTTTCTTGCCCTGAATAAATAACTTTTCACGGTTCCTTCGGGCAAACCGGTAATTGTTCCTATTTCCTCATAACTTAATTCTTCATTGTGGTATAAAGTAACCAGTGTTTTATATATCATTGGTAATTTTTCAATTCCCGCTTTTACAATTTCTGAAACATTCTTTTTAATCACAAATGTATCTGCGGACCGGTCGAAATTTCCTTTTGCTGTATTTATCATATCCAGCATATCATTATCGGTTCCCGGTTCGCTTTCTTCAAAAGTTGCAGCCGGTAGCAGCAATTTCTTTTTTCGCAGATAGTCAATGCAAGTGTTATAACTTATCTGTGCTATCCATGTAGAAAGTTTTGATTGGAATTTAAAAGACGGTAATTTCTGATAGGCTTTTAAATAAATATCCTGGGCAATATCTTTTCTATCGCCATCATTAGTGACTGTGTCGAATACGATTTTTGCCACCAGGTTTTCAGTGTTCCTAACTATAATACCAAAGGCATTCGTGTCGCCGCCTAATACTCTTTCCACTAGGTATCGGTCTGTGGTATTTTGCCCGGTATTAGTGTTCACTTGGCCATTTGACGGGTTAGTTACAGAAATGTTGCAATTTATTTAAACAAATTTCTATTTTACTAATTTCATTGGGGCGTAACCCTAAATGCTATGGAAAAGATTGAATTATACGGGAAAATAATTGACGATAATACCCGATGTGAGCATTATCATTCACCTGTTGATATAATTGCCATAAAATTCAAATGTTGTGGCCATTACTATCCCTGTTATCAATGTCATGAGGAAACGGCCGGGCATGCCACACAAACATGGAGCAAGGCTGAATGGAATGTAAAGGCAATTCTTTGCGGAAAGTGTAAAACGGAATTGACAATTAACGAATATATGCGATCGGGTGATCAGTGTCCGAAATGCGGAGCAGCATTCAACCCCAATTGCAGGAAACACTATCATTTGTATTTCCAAACCTAGTTGAATAGAATCAAATAAAAATCAATTAGTCATTCGGCAGACTTTGAATAACCTCGAAGCACCAGCTTAATAATATGTCTCAAGGCTTGTCTCATAATACACAGTTCCTTCACATGCCCGCATTGGCATTTTTGTTAACTTCACGGCCCGCATTATTATGGCATTTTCACGTCAACTTTCAGCTATCATGTTTGCCGACATTGTCGGGTACACTTCTTTGATGGAGCGGGATGAATCGATGGCTATGAGTTTCCGTGAGCGTTTAAAAAATACGCTGGAAAAAGCTGTGAGTGAACATGGGGGTCGTTTACTCGAGTTCCACGGGGATGGTGCGCTATGTAGTTTTACTAGCACACTGGAAAGCATAAAAGCTGCTACCAAATTACAATTGGAAATGCAAATGGAACCAACGGTACCTCTCCGGATCGGAATTCATACGGGAGATGTTCTCATGGATGATAACAATGTATATGGTGATGGCGTGAACATTGCATCCCGGATGGAATCGTTTGCAGTCCCAGGCAGCATTTTTATTTCAAGCAAGGCGTATGACGATGTAAAAAACCAAAAGGAAGTTTCAGCAGTATCAATGGGAAGGTATTTACTTAAAAACGTAAAAGACCAAATGGAAATTTATGCTATCAGTAACCCCGGTCTTGTAATTCCCGATGCTGAAACACTTGAGGGTAAGGGCGAAGCTGTACGTCAAAAATGTATTCTTGTCCTGCCATTTGTAAATATGAGCAACGATCCCGAACAGGAATATTTCAGTGATGGATTGACCGAAGAAATTATTTCAAGCTTATCAAAGTTGAAAGAAACAAGAGTGATCTCACGGACCACCTCGATGAAATATAAAAATACCACGCTGGATACAAAATCGATTGCTAAAGAGACCGGCGCCGATTTCATTCTTGAAGGTAGTGTGAGAAATGCAGGAAATAATTTGCGAATTACAGCGCAATTCATTGATGCGTGTCGAGATGTTCATCTTTGGGCACAAAGCTTTCGCGGAACACTAGATGATATTTTCGACATACAGGAAGATGTATCAACAAAGATCGTTGAAGCACTGCGTTTGCAATTAAGCAGCGAAGAAAAAGTCACTCTCCAAAAAAGATATACTGAAAATACGGAAGCTTATCGATTGTATTTGCAGGGAATGTTTTTCTGGAAAAAGAGAAATGAGCAAGGGCTATCACTTGCGATCAAATATTTTGAAAGGGCATTGGAAAAGGATCCTGATTATGCATTAGCATGGGCAGGCATAGCAGATTCACTTAGCCTGATGGGTGAATACACGAATCTTTCAAGAAGAGACCTCTACCAAAAACAAATGGATGCCGTACACAAAGCACTTTCAATAGATCCACACCTTGCAGAAGCACATATTTCATTAGCCATATCATTAATGTTGAATGATTGGGACTGGGCAGGTGCTGAAAGAGAATTTAGACTCGGCCTGCAACTTGACCCGAAAAACGCAACAGGTCATCATTGGTATGCGGAGCTATTATTATTTGTCGGAAAAACGGAAGAAGCATTTAAAGAAATAGGAATTGCTGTTGACCTTGATCCTGTATCACAGGGTATATTGAAAGACAAAGGAATTTTTCAATACTATATGGGGCAATATGATGAAGCTATGAGAACGGCCATAACAACATTGGATCTTGATCCTGGCTTTACCCCCGTTCATCGTCTCATTTCTCTTGTTTATACTGCTAAAGGAATGTATGAGGAAGCGATCAGCGAAAATGAAAGATGGGGCCGCCTTACGGGAAACAAAGTAAAAACAGACGTTTCACTTGCTCATATTCTTGCCAGCGCAGGCAGACACGATGAAGCGAGAAAGATCATTGAAGATACCGGTATTGAAAAAATGCTTAGCTCAAATGATTACCGTGGCATTGCCCTCGTATATGCTGCCCTTGACGAAAAAGATGAAGCATTTGAATGGCTTGAAAAAAGTTATCAGAAACACGAAGAGTCTTTATGCAGTATAGGAATAGATCCTAAGTTTGACCCGATACGTGATGATCCACGGTTCAATGTCATCATGAAAAAGATAGGATTATTGCAGAAACCATCTTTGAATCCGGCGAGTAAATCTGAATTCTGAAATCTGAAATGTAAATTTCAAATTGCCCTTTCTCCCCTATCTTTGCCGACCTCCATTTAACCTATGGAGCATTAAACTGTTTAAGAATCAACACTTATGGACAAATTGATTTACTTGGTTCCCGTGATGGGATTAATCGGTTTACTCTACACTTTTATCAAATTCAATTGGGTTTCAAAGCAGGATGCCGGTAATGAACGGATGAAAGAGATCAGCACTTACATTGCTGAAGGTGCGATGGCTTTTTTGAAAGCAGAGTGGAAGATCCTCGGATACTTTGTCGTGATCGTTGGAATTTTGCTGGCGGTGATGGCTACTACTAATCCGCATAGCCATTGGTTGATCGCCGGGGCTTTTGTTGTCGGAGCTGTGTTCAGTGCTACGGCCGGTTATATCGGTATGAAAATAGCAACAAAAGCGAATGTAAGAACTGCGCAGGCTGCCCGTACAAGTTTGAGTAAAGCATTATCTGTTTCTTTCACCGGTGGTTCTGTAATGGGCCTTGGTGTTGCAGGTCTTGCTGTATTGGGATTGGGCGGATTATTCATTGTTCTTAAAATGTATTTTGTACCTGATGGTAGTTCGGTGAATGGAGAAGAAATGCTCAGGACAATTGAGGTTTTGACCGGTTTTTCTCTTGGTGCTGAATCGATCGCTTTGTTTGCCCGTGTTGGAGGCGGTATTTATACAAAAGCAGCTGATGTTGGCGCAGACCTGGTTGGTAAAGTTGAGGCTGGGATTCCAGAAGATGATCCCCGTAACCCTGCAACGATTGCAGACAACGTTGGTGATAACGTTGGGGACGTAGCTGGTATGGGCGCCGATCTGTTTGGCTCTTATGTGGCTACTGTTCTTGCAACCATTGTGCTTGGTCAGCAAACAATTGTTACAGGTGATGATGGATTGGGTGGTATGTCTCCTATATTATTACCAATGCTGATTGCGGGTGTTGGAATTTTATTTTCCATTGCAGGTACCTGGTTCGTTCGTATCAGTGATTCAGCAGGTATTAATACAAGTAGCGTTCAGAAGGCTTTGAACATGGGGAACTGGGGGTCTATTGTCCTTACTGCGATTGCAGCAGCTGGTCTTGTTTATTGGATACTTCCCGAAACGATGTCACTTAGAGGACACGAGTTTACAAATATGGGTGTGATGGGTGCCATTGCAGTTGGTCTTGCAGTAGGTACCTTAATGAGTATCATCACTGAATATTATACTGCCATGGGCAAAAGGCCGGTATTGTCGATCGTTCGTCAATCAGGAACCGGGCATGCGACAAATGTAATTGGTGGGCTTGCAGTAGGTATGGAATCTACTTTTCTTCCTATTCTTGTATTAGCAGCAGGCATTTGGGGCTCTTATGAATGTGCAGGTTTATATGGTGTATCTATAGCGGCCGCTGGTATGATGGCCACTACTGCCATGCAATTAGCCATCGATGCATTCGGACCTATCGCTGATAATGCAGGTGGTATTGCTGAAATGAGTGAATTACCAAAAGATGTCCGTGAAAAAACGGATGTACTCGATGCTGTTGGTAATACAACCGCAGCCACCGGTAAAGGATTTGCGATTGCATCGGCCGCATTAACTGCGCTTGCATTGTTTGCTGCGTTTGTTGGTGTATCCGGTATTACAGGGATTGATATTTATAAAGCAAATGTTCTTGCCTGTCTGTTTGTTGGTGGTATGATCCCGTTCATATTTTCATCACTGGCGATCCGTGCAGTTGGCGAAGCTGCTATGGCAATGGTAGAAGAAGTAAGAAGACAATTCAAAACCATTCCGGGTATCATGGAAGGAACTGGCAAACCTGAATATGACAAATGCGTTGCGATATCTACAGATGCATCGATCAAAAAAATGATGTTGCCGGGAGCCATTGCTATCATTTCGCCGTTGATCATTGGCTTTATGCCTGGTCTTGGTGCCGAAGCATTGGGTGGTTTTCTTGCTGGTGCAACGGTAAGTGGTGTATTGATGGGGATGTTTCAAAACAATGCTGGCGGTGCGTGGGATAATGCAAAGAAGAGTTTTGAAAAAGGTGTCGAAATAAATGGCGAGATCTATTATAAAAAATCCGAACCGCATAAGGCATCGGTAACCGGCGACACGGTCGGTGATCCCTTTAAAGATACTTCCGGACCTTCAATGAATATTTTGATTAAGTTAATGTCAATTGTATCTTTGGTCATCGCCCCTTCTCTTGCACAAATAAGTAATGCAAAAAAAAGTACGGCGAAATCACCAAGCAAAAATGAAATTAAACCTGTGGCAGTCGCAACAAAAACTAACGCTTTTAATACTGTTCAGTACAAATAATTAAAGAATCTAATCAGAACCATTACTTAAGTCCTGCTGTTTCTACAGTGGGACTTAGTTTTTATATCTTCATCAGTCCAATCATTCATCGTAACTTTTTAACCGTTCATCCGTCTTAATGTTAATCCATGTTAAAAAAAATTAAATTACGTCAAGAATTTATGGTCATACGAAATAAGTCGTATATTCGGGGCACAAAAGATTAAATTATGGCTACTACCCGTTATATCAAACCTACTGAAAGCGAATTGGAGATATTACAGGTTCTTTGGAAAAAAGGTCTTGCCACTGTACGTGAAGTACATGAAGACCTTGCTGCATTAAAAGATGCTGGTTATACTACCACACTTAAGTTAATGCAGATAATGCATGAAAAAGGTTTAGTCAAAAGAGATGACAGTATGCGTACCCATGTGTACCAGGCAGCAGTGAGTAAAGAAAAAACGCAAAAACATTTATTAGGTAAAATGATCGATTCACTTTTTGGCGGCTCTCCTACGCAATTGGTTATCCAGGCACTGGGAGAACATAAAGCAACGGAAGAAGAACTGGCCAGGATCCAGGAAATGATCGATAGTTTGAAAAGCAAATAAGTTTTGTATTCATGAACCAGGTTAACTTTCTGCAATCACTCGGCTGGGCATTAATTAACAGCCTTTGGCAAATCGCTTTGCTTTGGGTAGTTTACCAGTTCATCATTGTTTTTTTTAATAGGATCAAAGCAGCACATAAAACTTCGCTTGCAGTATTCCTAACTTTTTCAGGATTTGCCTGGTTTATTTACACATTTATTTCCTCTCTTGTCGCAGAAAGCAATTCAATAACATCGTTCTATAATACAGGGATGATCAGCGACACGTGGTGGAATTATTTCGCTGGTAAGATCTTACCATATGCGTCCGCTGCTTACCTTATAATATTGATCGCCCCTGTTTGGCAGTTTATTCGCAATTACAGGTATGTTCAAATAATCCGTAATACTGGTATTAAGAAAATGGACGTTGCCTGGAAATTGTATGTAAGAAGAACTGCAGGAGCGATGGGTATTGCAAGAGACGTAAAAATCTGGCTTTCGGAATGGGTAACATCTCCTGTCACTATTGGTTATTTGAAGCCTATTATCCTAATACCTGTTGCAGCGGTCAATAATTTGACGCCTCATCAATTAGAGGCTGTCATCCTGCATGAATTAAGTCATATATACAGGTATGATTATCTTCTAAATCTTATACTCAGTTTTATCAAAACGATTCTTTATTTTAATCCGTTTGTAAAGTTATTAATAAAGAGCATTGAGAAAGAAAGGGAACATAGCTGCGATGAAATAGTTATGCAGTTTCAATACAAACCAGGTGAATATGCTTCTGCCCTATTAAGATTAGAGCAAAACAAGAATAGACAAATGGTAATGGCTGCAGCCGGAAAAAATCATGATCTGCTGAATCGTATTGAATCAATACTTGGTATGAGGAATAAAGGATGGAACCCTGTAAGGCAGTTTTCAATTGCTCTTGCTACCATGCTTGGCATTACATTACTTCATTTTTTTGTTTCTGTAGATCAGACAACTGCAAAACAAAATTTTTATACCCTTGCAAATGAATTAAGCCCTTATTATCTTTTGAACGGCAAAAATAAAGTTGCAAATAATTTCATTACAGCGGCCCCGGCTGTCCGACCTAACAATAAGAAAAAAGCTGCAGCAGCAATAGTTGAAGATATCTTTAGTGCAGAAAATTCCATCGCTGATGAATCATCGATGGACCCTGGGTTTATGAATGTAAATTATACAACTCCGGTACTGCCTGAACTGGCACCTGAAGAAGAAACAAAAGTGAAAGAAGCCGTAGACGCGACCAAGAAAATATTACAGGAAAGTGAATGGAAAGCATTTGAAAAGAACTATGCCGAAGTTTTTAACACTGCTGAAAAAACAAAATTGAAGTCCGAATACATTTACGAAGTTGATAAAGTGAATTGGAACAAACTTGAAGATCAGTTGCGCCTCTCTTATTCACAAATAAACTGGGATAATGTAAATGAAAAGATCAATACATCGCTTGCTCAAATAAAACTGGATAGCCTGCAGCAACAGCTTAGTGTAAGTTTGAAGACACTCGTCAATGTTGAAAAAGCACTGAAAGAAAATAATTGTACTGCAATCCCTGATACCGATATCACGTTGCAGTTTGTAATAGAAAATCGACAGAAAGCTAAAGAACAGTTGCAACTACTAAAAGCTGCCAGGGTCAAAAAGATTGTAAGATTATAATCTTTACCAGCAGCGGGGACATGCTTCGCTATACTTATTTCCAAGTAAAAAGCCGATCATTAATTCGTGAGTGCCGCGACTCACCGTATTTAGATTTGATGTAGTAAAATCATAAGCATACCCAACATTAAATGTATTGCTGACATTTAATCCCAGCATAGCAGCATATCCATCCTGGTGGCGATAACTTCCCCCTACCCACATCAGATCA
>CBFGXP010000032.1:0-24365 GCA_965652775.1 uncultured bacterium | reverse complement strand
AAGCAATGGCGTTAACGGTACCACTTGTATGGATGGAACGAGTGGTAGTAACGGGTATAATGGAACGGACGGCAGACCAGGAAAGGATGTTTCCCTGACTCTGAGAATAAGAAAAATAGAATTTCTTTCAATAGCTGTAAGTGGCGGAAATGGCGGAAATGGTGGAGACGGGGGTAATGGAGGGACCGGATCAAATGCGACCTGCACCTGCAATGCCGGAAAAGGAGGAAACGCCGGCAATGGCGGCCGCGGTGGAGCCGGTGGTAATGGAGGTAAAGTGAACATTTCATATAGCGCTATTGGCACAGCGACTGTAAGTAATTCCAATTTTAGCATTTTGAATATAGGTGGAGCAAGTGGCAGAGGAGGATATCCTGGACTGATAGGTAAAGGCGGTGCCGGAGGAGGTTGTAGTGATCCAAAAGGAGCGGCCAGGTTAGCTGGTGTTGCGGGCAATCCCGGAACAGTAGGTCCTCTCGGGATCCAGGGTGTAAATGGCTTAACAACATTGCAAAACACGGGCAAATAATTTTTCACTCTGAATAGTTTTGAAGTCCGGTGATTTTATTCGTGATAAATATTTATGGGAGGAATATTGCAATGAAAACGAAACATCTATTTGCTGTGTATGTAGTGGTTACTACCTGCGCTTTGTTGCTTTTCGCTTATCGTTATCCGGTAACTCAACCAACAGGAACAATAGCCTATATACGTAGTGGTACTGAGATCCGCTTAATTGAACCCAATGGCAATAATGATCGTCGTCTTTGGACACACGCTGACGCAAAAGAAGCTTTGGGTATTAACGATCTTGCATGGCGACCTGATGGAAAGGAACTGGCTTTTTCCAGTAGTCATGCGGCAGTAGCTTCTCTGTTCGGCGCAGATCTGTATGCCATCAAATCTGACGGTTCTTCTTTACGTAAGTTAACCAACCCACCTGATCAAAATGAATTTGCCGGGTATCCGAAAGGCACGGTTAGTATCACTGTTCGAAACATGCAATATTCTTTTCAGCAATCACAAGCCAGCAGTGGTATTTTTATAGTATATGTTGCCGGTGCCGCCGAGCCACAACAAATAACTTTACCACCCGGCTCTTCAAAAACACTTGTCTTTAAATCTGTCGCGGATTTTGGTAAAAAAGCACAAGCTGTTGTAGCGATGTGGGGTAATTTTCGTTGGTTCATTCCGGGGCTCGATGTACAGGCGGGCCAAACAGTAAAATCACCAGATCTTACGATCAGTGGTAATGGTATTGAATTGTTCGGAGCATATCGCCCGGTTTGGCGAAGTGATGGTTCGGAACTGAGTTATCGCACCGGGACCTGCACTGTAGATCGCCTGCCGGCCAATCCACCAGTGGGAGAATTTTTTTATCAGCCGATGTTTACCGGCAAAGCTCCCTTCGGTTCCTGTTCCTGGGATTGGGGTCCGACACCCGAGCTGGCAAACCAGGTGATCTATACTGAAAATTCAGGAGAACGATCCGGTATTTTTCAAATGAAAGAAGGCGGGACACATCCTGGTGCCTGGCTAACAGATTTTTCGAACATTCAATATCAATTGCTCTATGATCTTCATTGGATACCCGATGGCTCCGGGCTACTTTATTCCACGGTAACGTTGATGCGGGATGCGGGCAACATTTTTCATTATGATTTCAAAACGAAAAAAACAACGAAAGTAACACAACTTGAAAATGAATTTGCCCATGGTTTCACTATCTCACCCGACGGAGTATGGATCGTCTATGAACGTTCCAAATCACACGAAGATGACAAGGCTACTGATCTCTGGATGGTGAAAATAGATGGCAGTGGATCCCGGCTACTGGTGCGTAACGGTATGCGACCATCATGGGGAAAGTTTTAAATACATGACTGCATTACCAGTAACAAAGTATTTTTCATTTTGATCTCGGCACAACTTGGCGTCCCCGCCAATGGGCGTCACCAACAACCGAAGCTCGTCAGGATCGCCAGCATCCGTTAGAAAAGATGCAAACGATGACAACAAATTGAATTCATTTGCAAATAAAGCCAATGAAACATTGGTGTTGACATTACAGACCTGGACCGAGACGGAAAATGTGAAATTGTAATATTGCAACCAACTCGATAACGAAATATCAATTATGACAGTCAAATAAATACAGCTCTTTAATTAATCCCCGCTACTATATTTACATAGATCATCAACCGAAAGATTACCTCCGCAAAAGATCAATACTAAATTGTTATCCTTTCTGAATTGATCTTTTAATCGCGAAGCCGCCGACAATGTACAGGAAGCTGCCGGCTCAGTTAAAACTTTCAACCGCTCCAAAATAAATTTTAATGCCTGCACCGCTTCGGCATCTGGAACAACGATCACTTCTTCCAGATGCTCCTGCGCCAGTGCTAAAGTTCGGGCAGAAACAGAAGGAGCACCTAATGTCTTTGCAATGGAAGTAATCGCAGAAAGTTCAACCGGGTGACCAGCTTCCAGTGCCTGCGACATGGCATCTGCACCATTAGTTTCAACGCCCCAGATCCTTACAACGGGTTTGATCGATTTAACGGCTGTACTTACGCCACCTGCAAAGCCTCCCCCGCCAATACTAATAATAATATCTGTTGTTTCGGGCAGATCTTCCATGATCTCTAACCCAAGAGTTCCTTGTCCTGCCATCACCAACGGATCATCAAATGGATGAATAAAGATTCTGCGTTCGGATTCATAATCTTTTATTTTCTTAAAAGCATCCTGGATCGTTGGTTGCAGATCAATTGTTGTCCCGTAATTACGTGTTGCTTCTAAATAATTTTGCGGAGTTGTTTGTGGCATTAATACAACCGCATCAACATTCAAAACATTCGACGCATAAGCAACGGCTTGCGCATGATTGCCGCCACTGATAGCCACCACTCCCCTTTTTCTTTCTTCATCTGACAAGCTTAGGAGTTTATTAAAAGCTCCGCGAACTTTAAATGAACCCGTTTTTTGAAAGAGTTCATATTTGACAAAAACATTTGTCCCTAAATAGTTGCTGAGCGTTTCACTGTGTTCAAGCGTTGTTCGTTTGACGTAAGATTTAATTCGTTGTTGCGCTTGTTTGATGGCTGCAATGTCCATAAGGACTAAGCTACATGATAATTTGAAAATAAATTCGAAGTAAACTAAATTAACATGAGACCCGATACCAGAACACCAACAACGGCTAAGGAGTAACCTAAAGTTTTGCACCCGGTAAAACAAATGATTTCAAAAACTCCTTTGCGTAAGGAGAAACCCAAATATCACCACTACCAAGCGGATATGGAGCACTTAGCATATCGCTATTCGCCATTAATACAAAAGCTATTTTTTTGGCTGGTACTCTTATGATCAGCGAGGACATACCTATCCAATATCCATAATGCCAGTTGAATTCTATTCCCTCCTTCTGCTGGATAAACCAACCCAATCCATATGGAAGTGTCTTCCCATCATTGGCGATCATGGGTGAAAATACTTTTAGTTTCAGCTCTTCAGTCAATAACTGGTTTCCATCAAACGCTGCAGCATATTTCAGCATATCATCTACGTTTGAGATCATGCCGGCTGAAGTGCTGAAACCTTTTGGATAGTCCACGGTTTGAATTCCATTTGAACTATATCCCTGTGCGGTATTTTGTTTTAATCTTATGGTATCAAACCCATCCATTGCACCTATCTTCATATCACTTGCCGCCGTATTTTGCAATCCAAGAGGTTGCATGATCCTTTCCGCAGCAAGCTGATGAAAGGTTTTGCCTGTCGCAAATTGTATCACATTTGACAGCAACGCATACCTGTCACCATTATATTTAAACTGGCTACCCGGTACCCCTTCTGAAGTATGAGTCAATAAATGGATAACACGTACAGCACCACTTCCGGCAAGGTTGACTCCATAGTTAGCAACGGGAGCATTTAAATCAATTTTGTTTTCTTTTACAAGTTGTATAATGACTGCTGAAGCAAAAGTTTTTGTGAGAGATGCAAGATGAAATATCGTAGCGTTGGTAACAGGCTTTTGTTGGGCCATGTTTTCGTAGCCATAGTTCTTAGTCCAGGTCACCTGCCCATCTTTTACAATGCCGGCAACCATACCGGGAATGTTTGATTGCTTACGGAGATCCTCCAGCCTTGTTTCAAATTCTGAAATGCTGACAGCAGAAACAGGATCAGGAATTGAGTGCTTTTTGCATGATGATCCAGTTAATAAGCCCAGGATGACAATTGCAATAAGAATTCTCTTTGTAAAAGAAGTGGTTGACATAAATAAGTCTGAACGGATATTACAGTTTATAAGATAACCTTATAACGATATTGAATGATTTAACGTTGCCCAAAATTGTAAGATTAACAAATAACGCAAAAAATCAGACTCTTCTTTACCTGGTATCCAATAAAAATTAAATAGTATGCCGTTGGTGGCGTTCAACAAAGAACACTCTTTCATCATGGAGGATATTCATCAACAATATGACCAAAACACCAACGACAGTGCAAACTGATAATTACTTATTGCAGTTGAGGCTGAGCATTGATTGCGTCACGCATAACAGTTAACTGTCTGAGTCGTTCCTGCTTTTTGGCTAGCTGACCTGAAAGTGATGCAATCTTGTCGTCCTGGTCTCCTACATCATTATTTGCTGACCGGGCATCTTTTGCTTCACGATAGGCTTTCTTAGATTTTCGTTTTGCTTTTTTGGCTTCTTTTACACCGCCCTCAGTTGATCTGGCCGCCTGGTCACTACTGATGATCGCAGCATTTTGAGCATCCGAATCTGCAATTTTGGCTTTCGATTGGTAGCCGGGCAAATTGTTTTGTGCGATTGTTAACTTAGCGCTAAGGCTTGCGATGTCATTGCTTACTTCTGTAAACTCCTTATTTAGTTTAGCCGTGTCTGCAGCAGTTTTATAAACCTGTGCTGAAGTAGTAAGCCCGGTCATTAGTGTTAAAAAACACAATACATAAATTTTATTTTTCATTATTTTTCTTTTTAAAAGAATTTGATCGCCACGACCAATAGTCGTTTTTACTGAAATTAGAAACTGATGCGATTTGTTATTGTTACACCTGTTTAATCCTAATTTTTTCTTTTGTGATATTCAGAGAAAGCTGCAGCAAAAATAGAAACCGTATGGTGAAAGTTGGAATAGTTACCAGAAGCTTTGAGAGAATAGATGTAAAGTACGCTTTTAACCTGGCATCAGCAGTTATATTATATCTATGCCGTTGTTTAGACTCTATACCTATATTAAAGTCGCATACCAGCCTAATTTCCTGAACTAATCTTGAAATCGTAGCTTTCGCACACGAATTTTTTTGAATCAACTTATTCTGCCTTTGGCAAGACACTATTCAACCCACTGTTATGAGTAATACCATGCATTCCGGTTCTGGACAACATGCCAGTCGTGATGAAATTATCTCCTATCAAAAACTTCGAGCTTTTATCGGCGTAACGGGATTATTGTTGCCGGTTCTTGTCGTTTTGGGCAGTTTCATTTTTGGTGCGGGTAAAAACGCCTGGCAGATATCCATCAGTCACTATTACTATAGCACTATGCATATAGTTTTCATCTGTATACTTTGTATGCTCGGTGGATTTTTGATTACCTATCGCGGCAAAAGTCCCTGGGAAAGCCGGCTTTCCAATATGGCGGGTTGTTTTGCTATCGGCATCGCGGCGTTTCCTACAGCGTTCAGCGGATTTCTGCCCAGGCAGGATGGAGAGTACCTGCAACTACGTAATGAGGTCACGGATTTCTGGAGCGGTGTGCATTTTGGTTTTGCCTTTGCATTGTTCACCTGTTTCACCATTTTTTGCCTTCATTATTTTCAAATACCAGATGAAAAGTATGAAGGTACAGACCTGGTAAAATTCAAAAGAAGAAAAAAGCTCTATAAAATATGCGGTTGGGCAATCATCATCAGCATTGCCCTGATCGCATTATTCAATTTTATAATTAAGCCTGCAAAAGGTTTCTTTGTGTATAGTACGTTTATTTTTGAAACGACTGCTCTTTGGGCATTTGGAACTGCCTGGCTGGTTAAGGGATCCGCAGTGCTAAAAAAATTCCCGGTGGTCAAAGAAATGATAAAACCGATACGTTAAGTCGCAAATTAAGGTACCAGGACACCACCAGGAGCCTACAGAAATTTATGATCAAGTATCAGGAAGGCGGTGTAAAATTTTTGTCGTCAGCTGAGGGACCGTAGATAGAAGGCACATCAATATTGTTTAATCGCATGTAAACTGTCAGTTGCCCGCGATGATGCACCCAGTGATTGATCGTGACGCCAAGATCGGTGATCTTTTTAGAAGTATATAATACCTGCCCATTCGCTTTTAATGTGAAATTGCTTTCTAATGCTTCATCAGTTACGTCTTGCAACGCTGTTTTTGCGGCTTTCACATTATCTTCAAAATGTGCAACGAGCTCTGAAGTAGTTTTAGGAGATGCATGCTTGAATGTCACGAAGTCAATCTCGCCATCGGTCACCATGTGTTTAATCCATAACGGTATTTCCGCAACCAATAAAACAAGATAGCCCATCGTCATTGATTTAGGATGAGGTTTGTAATCGAAAAGCGTTTCCGGTATTCGTTCAAGACAAGCACGTGTCGCCCTGTATTCTGCATTCAATTCATGAAGAAGAGTTTCTGTTCTGATAGTACCCATACAAATTTTTTTAAACAAATTTAAGTATTCATCGGGACCCGTGTTATGCAGTATTCAATGTTATTGTTGCCGTCGCGATCAACCACTAAATAAGCCGCCAGACTCACAATCTTACGCTTTCCACTCAAAAAAAGTGACGCTTCAAAAGAATTGACTTCTTTAGAAAAAAGCCGCAATACATTTTTGCATATCCATTTTATTAAACGGTTTTAGAACCTGGTAGAATGGTGAAAGTTGAATCATTAAACATTTTTATTTATCCTTAAAATTTAAAAAAAATGAATCCAAACAAAGCATTATGGGAAAAAGGTGACTTCACCCGTATAGCCGATACGATGCGTGAAAGCGGTGAGGCGCTTGTAGCAAAGATCGGCGTATCAAAAAATCTTAATGTACTTGATCTTGGGTCTGGTGATGGCACCACCGCAATACCCGAAGCGAAAGTTGGCGCCATAGTTCTAGGTGTTGATATAGCCAGCAATCTTGTTGCGGCCGGTAACGGACGTGCAAAAAATGCCGGACTTACAAACTGTGTGTTCCAGGAAGGCGACGCAACAGACCTTAAGGGATTAAAAGATCATTCATTTGATCTTGTGGTGTCCATTTTCGGTGCCATGTTTGCTCCAAAACCGTATGACGTAGCAAGGGAAATGGTTCGGGTAACAAAACCAGGTGGAAGGATCGTTATGGGAAACTGGATACCCGGAGATCCTACACTTGTTGCGCAAATTCTAAAGATCAGTTCTGCTTACACACCACCACCGCCGGAGGGTTTTATTAGTCCAATGTTGTGGGGTGTGGAGGAACATGTTACCGATCGTTTTGGCAAGGCAGGCATGCCAAAAGAAAATATCTCCTTTATCAAAGATACTTTTACTTTCAATGCGCCTTATTCACCAGCTGAATTCGTAAAGACCTTTAAAAATTATTATGGTCCCACTATGAATGCATTTGAAGCAGCTGAAAAGAATGGCAAGGCGGCTGAGCTGCAACAAGAGCTTGAAACGTTATTTAATAGTCAGAACAAAAGTGGCGGCAATGATACTACTTCAATACCTGCTACATTTTTGCGGGTAACCGTAAAAGTCTAAAGTTTGATTGTTACAAATTTCTTGTATCGGTTCGTGCAGATGCACGAACCGATTACTTATCTGCGTTTCACTTGTTCAATAGAATAAAATCTTCATTGTTATTCTATCCCGCGGTTCGGGTTTACTATAACTGAGGTCAGTCCGGGAAATAAAGAAAGTCTTATGTTACGAAATTATTTTTTTTACCTTTCATTCTAAATGACATTCATTATGCGGACTTTCCTTGTAAACTTTGTATACACTTCGGCCAGCCAATCTTATAATGCAGATTTTGTGATATTCACACAAAAAACATTTCCTACTACTCATGAGATCTATCAACAGATCAAACTGACAGCAGCGGATAGAGGCCTGCAGCTTCAAGGACCCATATTGTGGACCGGGATCATAGAATTAAAAGAAAACGATGAACGTGAATTCAATACTAAAGAAGAGTAACAATTATGATTTCTGCAAAAGATCATAATACTTCATTACGTGCTTAAGAAAACCATCACGCCTGGATTTTAATTTTTCGATGAGCTCATTACCGCGAATAGCAAATATTTCCGGCGGTTGTTTTTTGATAGCTGATTCTATCACGCTGTCGGAAACATTTTTCTGAAACTCTTTTATGATCCTTTCCCATTCTTCCTTTTTTAACGGAGCGGTAATTTGTTTGTCCAATTCTTTTGTCTTTTTACCTAAGTTTTTTATGCCACGCCCGCTTTTATTGAACTTAGTGATATGTGGCATAGAGATTAATGAAACAACCTTTACCACCAGTCCATTTGACCGATAAAAAGCCTGATCCCGATCTTTTGGCACAACATAAAATGCAATAGCCGAATCAGTTTTTTCCTCAATCCAATTCCATTGGTCTTTATGCCTGTCCCAATCGGCCACGAGCCAATCAACAAGCCGGGCTTTTAAATATTCTTTGGGATGAACGTAATAAGGCGTATCCGACTTCAACTTTTCCAGCATCTCAATTGTTGTGATGCCTTTTTGTGGTAGAGGTTGATTGTTTACAAGGAGAAATACTTTGTTGGCCAGCGCCTGGCGATATTGACCAAATGCGGTGTCATCAGGCACAAAATACAAGTGTTGCTCACCAGCAGGAACACCCGCAGCATGCGCAATATCAGGAATGGACAATCCCGCATAAGGATAAGAGCCTGATACATGATCCTGGATAATGGCTTTTACTAATTTATTTTGGGCGATCTTCTTATCGGAATTTACATCTTTGTCTACTGATCTTAATACCCATTCCCTACCCTTGTCATCTACAAGTTCAAGACTCGTTGTTTGCTGACCTCCTCCCATCATTACTACCCGGAAATTTGTTTTACTAAGGTCGAATACCGGCATTTTGACCGGCGTTTCCCATTCGCGTCTGTAGTTTGAACCAAAAAGTATTTTCTCCAGGAACGAGGGCGAACCATATTTTTCAGAAGCAGCCACGGTGATAAACCCATCATGAGCCTGAGGCAAGGGATTTTGTTGCCAGATCTTTAGCGTTGTAAGTATGAGTATGAATAACCATCGCATGATTATCGAAATTAGTGCCATTGCCTCAGTTGCCGGCAAGTATTCAATAAAATAAAAATCCTTAACCGTTATTCTGAATTTCCGAAAAAGCGGGCATTTATAACTTAAGTATGTTGAAGACCTTTCCTTCCATTTCTTCACATTCCTTTGTCATACCATTATTTCCTAATTTTGAGTATAACCTTCTTTAATGAAAAAACTCTTCGTTGTTATCTCTTCTTCACTTTTATTTTTTTCATGTAATAATACAAGCAATACCCGCTCGCTTAACACATCACTCGATCTGAAAAGGGGGAAAATTATTTCGTGCGGTCCGCAGGAAGGCGAAATATTTGGAAAAGTTTCTTTTAATGCATCTGTTCCTCAAAACCTACAGAAAGATTTTAATACAGCAATAGCATTACTCCATTCATTTGAATATGATGAGGCCGAAAAGTTGTTCGCAAAGGTCATCGATGAAGCCCCTGATTGTGCAATGGCCTATTGGGGCGTAGCCATGAGTAATTTTCACCCGCTGTGGGTACCACCTGTTCCCGCCGAGTTGCAAAAAGGTTTACAAGCAGTTCAAATAGCCCGTTCGATAAAAAATAAAACGAAAAGGGAATCAGATTATATCGAGGCGATTGCAAAATTATATGAACATTCAGAGCAATTGGATCATCGCAATCGTGTACGGAGCTTTGAACAGGCGATGGAAGCCATTTATAAAAACTATCCTGATGACAGGGAAGCAATCATCTTTTATGCATTGGCTTTAAATGCTGCCGCTGATCCTACAGATAAATCGTATAGCCGGCAACGAAAAGCTGCTGATCTCTTGAATCCAATATTTCAACAAGAGCCGCTACACCCAGGCGTTGCACACTACCTTATACACAATTTAGATTACCCGGAACTCTCAGAGCGTGCGTTGCCTGCTGCAAGGAAATATGCAAGCATCGCGCCTTCTTCCGCACATGCGCTGCACATGCCCTCTCATATTTTCACCAATCTGGGTTTATGGGATGAATGCATTCAATCAAATTTGGAATCAGTTGCGTCAGCGCAATGCTATGCACAGGAGGCTGCCATTAAAGGACATTGGGATGAAGAATTGCATGGAATTGATTACCTGGTTTATGCGTATTTGCAGAAAAATGAAGACACCCTTGCGAAACAGCAACTTGATTACTTGCAAACGATCAATGAAGTATACCCTGTAAATTTTAAAGTTGCTTATGCATTTGCTGCCATTCCCGCCCGCTATGCATTGGAAAGAAAAAGCTGGCAAGAGGCAGCAACACTTAAAATACATCCTGCGGGTTTTCCATGGGATAAGTTTCCCTGGCAGAAAGCAATTTATCATTTTGCAAGATTGCTTGGCAATATCCACCTGGATAATTTAAATGCGGCGGAAAAGGAACTTGATACATTAAAGACTCTATATAATTCACTGAAAGATCAAAAAAATAAAGCACTCGAAGCAGCACAGGTAGCTATCCAAATAAAAACGTCAGAAGCATGGCTTGAATTTAAGAAAGGAAACCAGGCGAAGGCTGTGGAGTTGATGACAGCAGCAGCAATTAGTGAGGATGCTACCGAAAAACATCCTGTTACACCGGGTGCTGTAATTCCTGCCAGTGAATTGCTGGGGGAAATGCTATTGGCAATGAATGATCCCAAATCGGCGATCGAAGCATTTGAACAAGATCTAAAATTACATCCCAATCGCCGCAATGGAATAGCAGGACTTAAGATGTCAAAACAAAAATAAATAGTAGTGACCTGTGAGTTTGTTAAGGATCAATAAAACAAAAGTACTTTAAGACTGTCGGTTACCTTGAAAGTTATTTTGATTCGCCCACTGCCTTACACTTGAAATCTGACCATAGTTGATCAAGACTTAACCAGTTGTTGTGTGTAAAAGATTTGGGTGATAATTCGTAGAATACGATCGTCTTGTTACTCTTCGGACAAGAGCGCAAATGTACTTTGCAATTCAGCGTTATTGGTTTTCGTTGCATATAGTCTGTCATTTCGATCGTTCCGGTATAAGTTTCCAAATCACCCTTACCTGTTGGCGCTTTTTTAAAAGATGTGATCACTGGTGATAATGTTGTGGCGTCAATCTTTGTGCTATCCGTATTAACCCTAAATAATCCGGTATAATATGCTTTTAAATTTTCAGCGATAATTTTCTCATCCATCTTCACTGAACCATCTAAATACCACAAAAAAGCGTATGTCCAATATTCGTCACTTTTTGCTTTGGCCCAACCCGGAGCAAAACGAATATCTTCAATCCCCTTATATAAAATTTGTGGGGCAAAGCTTATTGGAATAAGAAATCGTTCGATACCCCAATCTTTAGGTTTCGCCAAATGATATGGAGCCTTCCACGTGTGCGGATCAAATTCAGTTTTTACTTCCTGGGCATGGCCATTTAGATAAATCAGGCAAAGCATTAATATTATTGAGTTTCTCATCTATTAAAAGTTTTTATCTTAATTCAAAATCCCAGATCGGTTTTACTCCGAGCAGGTGTTCAACAAAATAATTCCACCTCTTTTTTGTAAAGTAATCACTAAAGACACCTGTATAACCATGCCGCTGACTTGGAAAAATAAGCATGTCAAATTCCTTATTTGCCTTTACTAATGCTTCTGCCAGTTTAAAAGTTGCAGAAGGGTTTACATTTTCATCAATACCTCCATGGGTAATAAGCAGCTTTCCTTTAAGGTTGCCAGCCATTGTTATGTTTGATACAAGATGATATGTTGAATCTACAGGCCAGCCCATATACATTTCAGGCCACCAATCTTTTTCCATCCTGAAATCATGATCAGCAGAGCTTGCAACAGCTACTTTATAAAAATCAGGAAACTCAAGTACAGCATGTCCGGCATCGTAACCGCCTGCCGAATGCCCGAAGATCCCTACCCTATCAATATCTATCCACGAATATTTTTTTGATAGTTCCTTTATTGCGAGTATATGATCAACGAGATTCTTACCCATGTTTTTGTACGATACATCATGAAATGCTTTTGAACGGTTGGCTGTACCCATACCATCGATCGCAACAACAATAAACCCCAGCTCTGCCAATGCCTGGTTACCCCGGTTGATCGCCGCAGCAAAACTTCTTGGGAACATGAAAGTATGCGGACCCGTATATGATTGATCAATAACCGGGTATTTCTTTTGCTGGTCGAAAATGGTAGGTTTCCAGATAGCGCCATAAATAATGGTGCTGCCATCTCTTGCAGTAGCCGTAAATGTTTCCGGGAATTTATATCCAAGTGCAAGCAATCCATCAACGTCTGCTTTGGCCAACTCTTTTACAATTTTTCCGGTTGCGGTTTCTCTTAACACTGTTCTTGTGGGCTGATCAGGGGCGGAAATATTATCAATAAAATATTTTCGGTCAGGAGAAACGGTAATATCATGGTTGGAGTTCTCAGCTGTTAATAATGCAAACCCTTTCCCATCCATTCCGACCTTATACAAATGCTGGTAATAAGGATTCCGGCCGGTCTCTTTACCGGAAGCAGTAAAGAAAATTGTTTTTGATTTTTCATCGACCAGGAAGTTATTGATAAAATAAGCACCGCCGGTTAGAGAAGTAAGAGACTTTGTTTTAAGATCCAATGCATACAACTGTCGCCAGCCATCTTTTTCTGACAGGATGATGATCTTGCCAGGCTGTTCAAATATTTCCGACGAATAACCATCAATATTTGTTTTGCTGGTTTCCCTATAGAGCAAATCATTGGTCTTCTTAATAAGGTCGAGGCGGTAAAGATCTGTTTGCTGGTAACCTCTAACCTGGTTCTCACAATAAATGATCCCGGGTTCTTTGGACCATTCGAAAGATGCCTGGTTAACATTGCTGAATTCATTTAATATCCTTTCTTCACCGGTTTCTGTATTAAATAAAACGGGGATCATGTAAACCATATCTGTATCGCCCGGCGAACCGCGATAATAAGATAACAACCTTGCACGATACAGCGTATCAACACTCCAATCGAGTAAATACATTTTCTGTCCTTTACGAAGATCGCAGATATAGGTTTGTATCCATTTTGAATCGGGCGACCAACTAACATTAAAATGTTTTGGTCTTTCACCGTTTTCACCTTCAATTATTTCACCCCAACCATACCAGCTGGCATATTCAAAATTCTTAAAACCCCCGGTACTTAATTGTTTCACCTGGCCTGTTGATGGCGACTTTATGGAAAGGTTACAATTGTCAGAATAAGCGATCCACGTCCCATCCGGCGATTTTGATTCCATATCATTTTCACCTTCAACTAATGACAACTGGTAAGTAGTGAGATCCAGTTTGTAAACCTTGCCGCCGGCATTAAATGAAATTGTGTTTTTATCAATATACCTTGCCGTATTAAAAGGAAGGTTGTTTGACTTGACCTGCATCTTTAATGAATCCGCAAGTAACTTTGCAACACGTTCATGATCGAACAAAAGCTCTGGTTGCATTTTCTCGAGGTCTATCTTATTGAATTGCTTGTTGTCCTTATTTTGAGTAATATATAAAACACCAGTGCTATCAGCCGCCCATGCCGACTGCACATTAACATTGAACATCTTCCTGCCATTAAGATTTTGTGGCAGAAAGCTTACTGCTCTTGCATAATCACTTTTAGTTATGGATTGTGATGGGGAGTTATAAACTAAAGAAGTAAGGATGACAAAAAAAACGATCTTCTTCATGCAATTAAATTTTAGCGGTATAAATATACTTATTGAAAGTTCTGGTTTGTCAGGTTATGCCATATATTCCGTTGTAGTGAAGCACAAAAACAATATTGAAGATAACTGTTCCCTCATTTACCTCCATTGACCTGCATTCAATGTTTGTTTACAATAAGTCACCGTTTATTGACTGTCGCATTATGCTTTTGACTCAATTAGGTATTCTTGTATCAAAATTCCTCGTCGTTTACAATAAAAAGCAAGAAAATGAACAACGTTATTCAATTTGGCGAAAATGTAGAAGGATTCCATATCCGGGTTTTGAACGAAAGAGAAATAAGGGCAGCAGCAGGCATTTTATTTTTAGCGACTTTCATCTCTTTAATGTTCATACTCTTTAAGAATAATTTTTTGCCAATCAAGTATGTAATAACTATGTTCCTTGCTGATTTCCTCATTCGTGTTTTTGTTAATCCTAAATTTTCTCCGACATTAATAATCGGACGCCTGATCGTGGGTAACCAGCTTCCTGAATATGTAGGTGCACAGCAAAAAAGATTTGCGTGGACAATAGGTGTTGTTTTGTCTGCGACTATGTTCATATTGATGGTAGTAGTTAATTCGTATAGCCCGGTCACGGGTATCATATGCCTTATTTGCCTGGTGTTCCTGTTCTTCGAGTCGGCATTTGGTATTTGTTTGGGGTGTAAATTTTACCCGCTTTTTTTTAAAGGAAAGGCGCAATATTGTCCCGGTGAAATTTGTCATGCAAAATCAAAACAGGGTATTCAAAGAACTTCAGGTGTCCAGCTACTTATTGTGTTTGCGTTTGTTGGATCCATTTTCGTTTCAACCAGGTTATTTAATGATAATTTCAGCAGGCAGCCCTATGACCTGTTTGGAATTTTTGTTTATGCAAAATCAAAATAAGAGGTCCTGTAAGACATCAGCATTTATCGCGGATGGACATCCAGTTCATTTATTTGATCTTTGTAATCGGCCGGGAGCAGGATATTTTTAAGCAACCAGTCCATCTTCATCAGCCTGCTGATCTTATACAAGGGCACTACCGGTGTAAGCAAAGAAAAGTCATTAAAATTCAATAACTCTTTTACTTTTTCGGGAACTACTAATTTCTGACCTTCGATCAACACCTTAAACCGCATAGCACCAAGATGCTTTTTATATTGTTTAAAAAGATCGGCAGTGTATTCACTCTTTTGCAGGTCGGCAATTAAATGTGATTCTCTTACAGGTAACCATTCAATATAAGTAAGTGGCAATTCCTTCAATCCCATTCTGGCGCCAACACGATAAAAAACATTGTATACTTCTTCCTTTTCTTCATCACTTAATTTTTTCTCCAGCAACTCATATGATGCGATGGAATAATGGATCAGCATAAACAATACATCACGATAAGCCCAGTCGGGTATGACGGAGCCGCGATTTTTTTCTACGGCTCCATGTAATTGCCGCAACGTGTCAATGGCTTTATTGGCTTCATCCAGTGACGAAAAGACAATCCTTCTCGCATAAGCAACTGTAGAAAAAAGACGACCCAACGGATCCGCCGGAAGCTTGCCAGTAAAGTAAAGCCAGTCTACGGCTTTGTTAAGTGCAAATTCAGCAGAGGCACCGGCAAAAATAAAAAGTACGGTGTCGCTCTTGCCCCAGATCTTTCTGACAACGGAATTTTTTTCAACAAAGAATTGCATAAGGTCAAATTGCGTTTATTAAGTTAAGCAGATGGCAAAAAACCAAATGCAAGGCCCATGCGATTAAATTAGCAAAATAGCGGGGCCATCTGTTTTGCTTTGCTTTAGAATGAAGACGGTCAGGCGTGAAAGGAATACTCATAATTTTTATTCCTGGTCTTCATTACCGAAACCCAAATACGAAAGGAAATAAAAAGGTTACGATCGATGCCCAAATGAAATAAACCGGCAGGTAGAAGGCAATAGCTTTTCCGACTTCACTTATATCCGTCTTTTTTGAAACTACTTTGAAAAGTTGTATGGTTACTAACAAAAGATTTATCAAAATCAAAACATTCGCACCTAGTACCGCAGCTCTATTGGGCGAAATTCCCCATTCTGCAATCCGGAACAAGATTGCGGAAATCGAAATGCCATTTACAATTATAGTCACGGAGGATAGCAGGAAAAGGATCCAAATTTCAGCCGGACTCTTAATTGCCTTGGTTGTTCCGGCAACAGAAAAGAAAATGATAGCCATAACGCCAATTAACAGCGCATTAAAAATTAACAAAAACTCACGGTCGTTATAAGGGTCTTTGCCTGAATAAGCCATTGCCACCAGATAGATAACCAACATTACTAACACAAGCGGACTGAATATTCTTGCAATAACAGGTGAAACTTTTCCAACCAGTTGTGGATTGGTCCTGGTAAGATAAGTGCCTAAAATTGGTGCAGCAGGAAGCAAAAAGATCACAATATTGTCAAAATAAAATTCTGCGATATCAAATCCGATCAATGAGAAAAGCCCAATGGTCAATCCGCTCATAATTCCGCCCGCTATAAGAATGAGTGTTGTGATGACTACCAGGTCGCCGTTATACTTTAGAAAACCAAGCCGTTTCTCATTCATATCGCTCTTTTCGCCAACAAAGGCGAAACCTAACACACACCAAAGGAATATGAGTAAATGAATGCACGATAAAATCAACGTATCGCTATTCTTAACATCGGGAAGGCTATTGATAAAAATTAAACCAATGAGGGTTGAGGCAACAATAAAAGCAATTTTACCTGCTGATAATTTATTCTTCCAGGCAAAGTAAGCCATCAGTGCAGGAAAAATAATAAAGCCTACATTTCTCGGATAAAAAAAGTCTTCATTCAGGGTGAACAACGCAGGCAATTTTGCAATTATACCAGCCAGAAGTGAAGCGATCATTACAAAGAACAATTCCCTCCGTGTACCCCAACTGATCTCCTCACTTTCGTAATTGAGTCTTTCATTCCAGAACTCAGCGAGTGAGTTACCCTTAAGCTGCGGATATAATGAATTGAACTCCCGTTTAAAAGGTGATTTGTTAGTTCGGTACATCTTTTCCAGCTGACCCGGGTCATTTAGATGAGCAAGTATTTCCTCTTTCATGATTTAATCGTTAAAAATTTTTAGTTGTGATGCTGGTCGGCGGGAGTCTCCCATCCCAATCCGTCGGCTTTCTAAAAGCACTTTGCAGTACAAAGTAAATAGAAATTTTTCAAACTAACTAATGAATTTCAAAAAAAATTATCGCAGGTGTGTGTTAAAACATTCAAAGTGATTCGCTTGTTATCCCGCTTTAAAATTTTAATTACGTCGTATGATACCTACCTTGCGATTGCCGTCAACCTTTACATATTTTTATTAGAGACCATTGGAAGATCAGAGAAAGTGCATTTTGTTTCTAAAAGAAATAATGAAGGGTAATTAATTCCTAAAGTATCAAGCTAACCTCATGAAAAAACTCCCGATCCTGTTACTTTTCTTTTTATCAATTTCTCCAATTTCATTTGGTCAGGTTGCAAGTGAAAAAATTCTATTCATCATAGACTCAATCCCCCTTTTAAATGATCCCGAAGAATGGAACCCTATTGCCAAGGAAGATATTGCAGATATTTTTATCATCAAGAATAAAGACTCACTAAAACAATTGAGACCGGAGCAGTTAGATGGCATTATTTATATTTTTACAAAGGCGTACCGGATGAGACCTGACAGTCTAAAGAAAATTCCATCCCTTAAACAAATGGTACTAATAAAGGAAACCTGGAACCTCAACGGTGTTCCGTACAGTGGAAAATATGTAGACTATTATAATAGCGGAAAAATACAAAACGAAGGATCGTTATTCAACGGCAAACTTAATGGAGAGCTGATCGTTTATTTTAAGAATGGGAATAAAAAACTGGTTTCTAATTATAAAGATGGGATTTTATACGGTGGTTGGACCGAATACTATCCAAACGGGGTATTGATGAATTCAAGGAAATATAAAGAAGGAAAGATCATTCACCATTATCCACAGTATTTTATTAACGGACAGATCATGAGTGAAATAAAACCGAAAAAAGCAAGTCTATACGATACTGCGTTTACCTATTACTCTACAGGGAAAGTGAAGCAAATGAAATTATTAAAGAATGGCCGTCCGCCATATGATAAGAAAACATCTGATCTTAATGAATATACCACTTACTTTTTTCAGAGTATCAACACAGGAACGCTAAAAGATGCCAACAAGTATTTTTATTCAATATGGAAGATTGATAGCACCAGTTCTGATACTCATTTTAATAAAGGCCTTCTGCTGATGAAGGAATTTCGCTTTGATGAAGCGATCGAAGCATTTGATAGAGCATTAAAACTGGAACCGCTTATGAGAGAAACGTTGGTGCACCGGGCAGTTGCCCGCATAAAAAAACATAAATACCCTAAAGCAAAACCTTTGTCAAAGGATAATAGGGAATTTCCTCTGACTTTAGACGATATCATTTCAATTCCTGCTGAGGAGCAGACAAAAATTTGTGACGATCTCCGGCAGGCTGTATACGTGGATTTTAGTGAATTGTATGTGCCGAAAATAGTACTTCCCGTAATTGTAAATTATTGCCAATATAAATGAGGCGCCACTCCTTCCCTTCTATTTTTTAAATTACAAGCCACGACGACTACTATGATTTACCTTCGCCAGGATATTCAGGAATAACTTATACATCCATGCTTGACATTGTAATTGAAGCCCGTGATGCTGCGATCAGCAAATCAATGAAGGTAAAACGGATCCTGCCTTTCAGACTACGCAGAATGGTAGGACCATTCATTTTTATGGATCATGCAGGACCGGTTATTGACGCTCCTTCACAACCGTCACAATTGGATGTGTTGCCTCATCCCCACATCGGTCTTTCTACTGTAAGTTATCTTTTTGGCGGACAGGTAACCCATCGCGACAGTCTTGGTGTAGAGCAGATCATTCGTCCGGGTGAGGTAAACTGGATGACTGCTGGCAAAGGGATTGCACACTCCGAAAGATTTGAAGATCCCGCGGCACTTGCCGGAGGGGAACTTGAAATGATACAAACCTGGGTAGCACTTCCTGAAAAAGATGAAGAAGCTTTACCATCATTTACAAATTATACCCCGGATCAGCTCCCAATATTTTCTGACAAAGATGTATGGATGCGACTAATTGCTGGCAATGCATACGGTCTGAATAATAATGTCAAAACAAACTCACCATTGTTTTACCTGCATGTCATATTAAAACAAGGCGCAAGATTTGGTTTACCGAAAGAACATCCGGAGCGTGGTTTTTACATTGCTAAAGGCAGTGTTGAAGTAGCAGGCAATAATTATCATGAAGGGCAAATGCTGGTGTTTAGTAAAGCAGTTGATCCAATCATTCTTGCTAAAGAAAATACAACGCTGATGTTACTAGGCGGCGAACCCGTGGGTGAACGATTTATCTGGTGGAATTTTGTTTCTTCCCGAAAGGAACGCATTGAACAGGCAAAGGAAGATTGGAAGCAAGGGCGTATTATATTACCGCCAACCGATAATAAAGAATTTATTCCATTGCCCGATGATAAATCAAGACCTGCCGGCGGCGCACCAAAACCAGAACCTCTTTCCTGATTTAACAACAGTTTATTTAATAACGATCTCTTTTGACCCAACTCAGGCACGTCAAAAATAATCTGTAAGTGAATTTGGGAAGCTCGCGTCATTACTATGACTAATCTGAAACCTGTGAATTATGTAAACTTTTGAAAAAATTTTGTAACAGCTCTGCAAACAATCCGTTTTAATTTTATTACTTCTTTATTTACTGTATCGACTGATTTACAGGTGTCGTTTCCATGCGCAAATTGAAAACTCAGAGATGCAGTATTTATATACCTTATTCTTTATAAAAATCAGGACAGCTTAGAGCTGTCAGAGGACTCTTTAGCATGTACGAAGTAAAATTGAAACCCGCCCGGATCGAAGTGATGCAATACTTGGCACAAAAGATCGATAGCATAATAGAAGAATTTCTGAAAAAGATCGATACCAACTGGCAACCAGCCGATCTGCTGCCAGACAGCACCAATGAAAATTTTATCAACGAAATAAAAGAGCTACAGGGAGAATGTAAAGAATTGCCTTACGATTATTTAGCAGTATTGGTTGGCGATACAATTACCGAAGAAGCCTTACCTACTTATGAAAGTTGGCTAATGGAAGTTGATGGCATTACAAAGACAGAACCCCAGGGATGGAGTAAATGGATAAGAATGTGGAGTGCAGAAGAGAATCGTCACGGCGACCTGCTAAATAAATTTCTTTATCTCTCCGGGCGTATTGATATGCGGCAAATGGAAATAAGTACTCAGTATTTGATTGCCGACGGTATGGATATTGCTGCTGCACGGGACCCTTATAAAAACTTTGTATACACTTCATTCCAGGAACTTGCTACGAATATTTCTCACCGCCGTACTGCAACACTGGCAAAAAAACATGGCAGCAACCAGCTTTCACAGATCTGCGGAGTTATTGCCTCCGATGAAGCACGACATGCCAAAGCCTATAAAAGTTTTGTTGCAAAAATATTTGAGATCGACGCCAGCGAAATGATGCTTGCTTTTGAAGATATGATGCGTAAGCGAATTATAATGCCTGCACATTTTCTAAGACAGGCCGGCGAATCAATCGGTAAAACTTTTGCTCATTTCAGTGACGCAGCACAGCGCCTCGGCGTATATACAAGTCGTGATTACACTCATATTTTAGAATCGCTGATACAGGAATGGGATATTGCCAACATCAGCAGTCTTACAGGTACTGCGGAAAAAGCCCGTGACTATTTAATGAGCCTCCCTGAACGTTTCAAAAAAATTTCTGAACGTGGTTTAAGAGCACCCGTAGACTATCAGTTTAGTTGGGTAAAATATTGAGTGTTGAAAGCATTCTTGTATCTCCCTGCTGTCAATATTTAATAAAAACTTCAAACCAGTTGGTAACATAATTATCTTATGTTATTTTGACATTCAAACATATTAAATTGAAGGCGGCTGTTTATACAACATATGGGGGTCCTGAAGTTTTACAAGTAAAAGAAGTGGAAAAACCTTTTCCAAAGGACGATGAAGTTTTGATAAAAGTTTATGCAGTATCAATAAACGATTGGGACTGGGGGCTCCTCCATGGTGATTTTGTCAATCGAATCCTAAACGGTATTCGTAAACCAAAAAGAAATATACTCGGCTCTGATATTGCGGGACGTGTAGAAGCAGTGGGTAAAAATGTAACCAAATTTAAACCCGGCGATGATGTGTATGGTGACTTGAGCGGGCGTTGGGGAGGCTTTGCAGAATATACTTGCGCCCCTGAAAAATTATTGGCGTTGAAACCTGCAGGAATGAGTTTTGAAGACGCCGCCGCAATACCACAAGCGGCAATGTTAGCTGTACAAGGTTTAATTGATAAAGGTAAAATTCAACCCGGACAAAAACTATTGATCAATGGTGCTGGCGGAGGTGTCGGTACTTTTGGAGTACAGATCGCAAAATTATACGGAGTTGAAGTAACCGGTGTTGATAGCACCAGTAAACTGGATATGATGCGTTCAATAGGATTTGATCATGTCATTGATTATACAAAAGAAGATTTCACAAAAAATGGCACGCACTATGACCTGATCCTTGATGTAAAGACAAACCGTTCGATGTTTGATTATGCCCGCTCATTATCTCAGAATGGAGTGTATGTTACGGTTGGGGGTTCACTGGGGAAGCTTTTCCAGGCTTTATTAGTAGGACCGTTTATTTCTATGCTTAAAAAGAAACATATCCGCATCGTCGCGTTAAAGGCAAACAAGGATCTGCTTTATATAAATGAACTTTATGAGGCTGGCAAAGTAAAGCCTTTGATTGACGGCCCCTATAAACTTCATGAACTACCTGAAGCGATCGCGATGTTTGGCAATGGAAAGCATAAGGGAAAAGTAATAATAACTATGTGAAAGACCGTTGCAGTTTCGCCGCGACATAAATAATCCTCAATCATTATCTGAACTAGTAACGCAGAATAACAGTAAGAAAATACTGAGAAGGGTTACCTGCTCCCTGCCTGTAAAGACAGGGAACTTATTCGATTGTCTCCCGCATCCAAATAATGAACTTTCCCACTGGATTAGCATAAAAAAAGATCGTCCGTTAGCTGGACGACCTTTTTTTCAGAAGATTACATTTATGATTTAGGCATATCAAATATTTTGGGATCGATCTCTTTATTGAATTCAACTTTAGTCAGATTGATTGTGATCTCGAATCCCTGGTTGCTGACTGTTGTATAGGGAAGTACATATCCAAAATCTGTTTTCTTGTAATTAGAAAATAAACTGGTGGCGGTAACATCTGCTCCATTAATGTTAGTAGTGGCTTCCCTTTTTATGATATAAAAAGTGGTTGGGTCAATAAAATAGTAAGCATCTTTACCATCCTTGTTTGTAATTTTTAGTTTGTGCGTATTTATTCCTTCAATCGTTTCCCTTCCCATCAATTCAACTTTACTTCCTTTTGATTTGTACTCAAACAGCTCTCCGCCTACATCAAAAGCCGATTGAGCAGCTTTTACCTGGTCATCAGGTAAGGGCTGTGGATCTGTCGCACCCGCTAAAGGATTTATCATCCAACCCGCGGTTGGTGTAACACATTGAATGATCTCCTGCCCGTTAAAGTTGGCCACATTTTTAAATCCTTTGCCAACGAGGATACTTGTAGTGCTCGATAAGGTTGATCCCATCACCGAAAGATCGGCGTTAGTAACAAGACTTTTGATCTTCGTTATGATTGCCTTGCCACCAATAGCGTCAATATGCTTATTAATGATCTCGTCAGCGGTTTGGGCTTGCAGAATTGTGCCGGCGTGAACGAGTGCTATCACGAGTACAGTCTTAAATAGTTTCATGATTTTTATTATTTGATTTTTGAAGTTTTCAAAGATAAATGATTTCACAAGTAATAAGCACTGCTTGAATTTGCATAAGTTGACGTCGAAACGATGTTTACTGATTCAAAAAATGAGGCAGCAATGTTGAATTTTTCCGAATACCTGTTTGCGAATTAACATTTGCGACCTAATGCAGAGGGTTTTTAAACTCCTTAAATTTTTCATTTACATAAAGAAGTAATTCCTGCCTGCTGCTTTTTCTGCAGAAAGAATATGAAGGCCTGTAGAGAGACATGAACCGAGATAATGAGTCACCACGCAAACCGGTAAGTTTTGCTATCCAGTCAACAGGAAAACAGCGATCAACATAGCTTTCCTGCTCCTGTTTAATAAGGCGTTTTTTTAATTGTCGTTTCTGGCGGGCCTCATCTGAAAAATAGCTAAATGGACTTAATGATATTCCAAATCCATTTGCCGGTGTGTTGCGACCTGTGATGCCGGGTTGTTTCTCATAAATATTACTATAATAATTACGTCGCGCCATTGAGTCCAGCTGGTAACTGCTGGTTACAGTTACGTTTTTTAATGTAACGAACTGCTTATGCAATGTGACATCATACTGTGTCAGCAACATAGAATAGGTTACTATTATAGTATCCGGCTTGAACCCTGTTATTGAAAATACGACTTGTTCATTTTCAGCTGCAGCGATTGCATAATTACCATTCAGGCCAGAGCGGACAAGTTGTTTTGTATTGAGATTATAAACGTTGACGCCGGCTATTGCTGAATCGGTTTGTGTTTCATATATTTTTCCTTTCAGGATAATTTGAGAATGTATTTGGCAGCAAACGCCGAACAACAGTAAAGAAATGGTTAGCAACCGAAGGATCATTGCTAAAAGTAGTAAGCATCTGGATGCTCACTCTTTCATAAGAAGCAAATGTTTGTTAAATCAATATGTAATTGAAAATAAAGGCGAAGTTCTTCGCAACCGGTCACCATGGAAGATGGCCTATTCTTTAATGACCTTTCCTGATAAAATGATGTTACTGCTACTGCTTACCTGTATCACATACAAGCCACTTGCAAGATGTGCAGCTTCAGTAATGTCAATGATGTTATTGCCGCTATTAACTGAAACGTTTTTCACCAGTTTCTGTTGACCACTCACATTAAACAACCGGATCGTAAGCATTTCTTTTTCAGAAGTAATGTAATTAATAAGGAAATTATTTTTAAAAGGATTGGGAGCTGTATAAATGCTAACGGCCTGTTTGTTTCTGAACCTTACTATTCTTGTTTGGGTGTATTTTTCTGTGCCGCTCAATTCAATTCCTTTGATGCGATAATAAACAACAGGCTTGCTACTGTTAACTGATCTATCAC
>CBFGXP010000031.1:0-24388 GCA_965652775.1 uncultured bacterium | reverse complement strand
ATTTATTTTCCAGTTCTTTTATCAAACCAGTTTGTCCTGTTATAATTTTTTTCTTTGCCTCCGTTAAATTAAACCATGCCGCCTTGTCAATTTCCGGAAAGCTTTTCATTTTACCCGATTTTGGCGGCCATTCAATTTCAAATTCATTGCTCTTAATTTTTAAGGGATCAACATCACCTTCAACAGCCCATGCATAAACCATTTTCCCGCTTTTTTGTTTTACAGGATGCAGTTCGATAAACTCACCAGAAATTTTTAGCCCTGTCTCTTCTTCAAACTCCCTTTTTGCAGCGGCTAAAGGATCTTCTTCATCTTCGAATTCTCCTTTAGGGATTGACCATGCACCTTCATCTTTTTTTGCCCAGAACGGTCCCCCCGGATGTACGAGAAACACTTCCAGATCGTTGCTTTTAATTCTATATAAAAGTATACCGGCACTTTGCTTAGCCATTATCAATTCTTTACTACAACAAAAGTGACGGTTTTTCCTACAAAAAGTTCTAAATAATTAAGGAGTTGAATTTTCAACTCCTTAATTGATCCTGTTCCGCTAATGTCGATGTTGCCTTAACTGCCATCTTATTTTTTGTCGCTGGCAGGAGCTTGCTCCTTATGCATCTTTCCCGCAACATTTTTGTCAGACAGTATATTGCTCATCGCCACTTTTACTTTATTTTTTAATCCACCTGACACTACCATATGATCTCCACGCATCAGGGCATCGTATCCTACCTGTGCTACTGCTTTAGCATCTTCTAACTTTCCTTCCTTTGCGATCTTAGACTGTTGCATATCGGCCTTATTAAAGAAATCAGTGTCAGTTGCTCCAGGGAGTAATGCCGTCACCGTAATTCCTTTATCCTTTACTTCCTCTGCAATAGCTGCCGTAAAAGATTGTACAAACGCCTTTGTACCATGATAAACAGAATTAAGTGGCCCGGGTGCTTTGCTTGCGATGGAAGAAAGATTTAAAATCTTTCCCCTTCCTTTCTTTAGCATATCCTGCAAAAAAAGCTTTGTAAGCACTACAAGGGATGAAATATTGAGTTGAATAATTGCTAGTTCCCTATGAATCTGTGTTTCCGAGAATTCTCCGTATTGTCCCTGCCCCGCGTTATTGACCAATATCTCAACATCATAACCTTTCTCACAAATTTCATTATAAAGCTCAAACGCACTTTGCCTGTCAAACAGATCCTTGGGGATAATAAGGGCCTCAACACCCATCTCTAACAATTCATTTCTTGTAATGGTTAAGTCGGCTTCATCCCTTGACACCAGGATAAGATTATGACCATTCTTTGCAAATATCTTTGCAAGTTCATAACCAATCCCGCTGGTACCGCCCGTGATCAGCGTATACGATTTATTTGTTTCCATGTTGAAAAATTTAGTGAGAAAAAAATTCACAGGGCCTGGCGAACCAATTATTTTTCTTCTTCTTCAACTTCTTCAACTTCTTCTTCGCCTTCACTTTCATCATCGCTTTCATCCTGCTCCTGCTCTGCTGCCTGGTTTACCTGCCATTCCGCTATCTCAGTTAACTTTTCATCGGCGTGTTTTTCTTCATCAAGGGTTTGATGCAGAATTTCAGCTACATCATCCATTCCTAATGTCTTTGCAAACTGAACCAGGCTGCCATAAGTTGCTATCTCATAATGTTCTACTTTCTGTGCAGCCATAATCAGACCAGCATCTCTTGTCATGCTATTATCTTCTGTATCTTCTACAACAGATTCACTTTCTTTGATCAATCCTTCCATTGCATCACATTTTTTTGCCTGTGGTTTTTTTCCACACAAGTTAAATACTTGTTCAAGTCGTGATACGTGCTGCTCGGTTTGGGCAAGATGTTCCTCAATTGCTGACTTTAATTCGCCGGTAGTTGCTTTTTTCTTCATTTTTGGCAACGCCTTGGTCAATTGTTTTTCTGCCCAATAGATATCCTTTAAAGAATCGGTAAATAGCTTCTCAAGCTGCGAATTTCCATGATCAGACCCGTTTTCAGACTTTGATGACTTATTAGTTGATGCTTTTGATGAAGCTCCACTTGACGATTTTGCTGAGCTTCCGTTTGCGGATCTGTTCCTTCTGGTCCTTGCGGAGGATCTTGTGTTTGTAGTTGGCATAACATAGTTTTTTATACTTGATTAAATAGTAAGTGCAATTCAAAGGTTACAAACCTTATGCCACCAGGAAATAATTAATGATTCTGTCTCAACCAGATAATTCAGTTGTAGCCGGGGTAAATTTCAATTAAACAAGGCATGACTTGTTGCAAGTTGGTACAATATTTATTGATCTAGGCTATGGCACTAACGCTTTATAAAAAGAAAAGATCATTTAATAAGACACCCGAACCTACCGGCGGAAAAGCATCCGGTTCGGCATTGCGTTTCGTGATCCAAAAACACGCAGCTTCAAGATTGCATTACGATTTTAGATTAGAAATGGAAGGAGTATTAAAGAGTTGGGCTGTACCAAAAGGTCCTTCCCTTAATCCGCAGGACAAACGTTTGGCAATGATGGTTGAAGATCATCCTTATGATTACCGCACATTTGAAGGAATTATTCCCGAGGGAAATTATGGGGCAGGTACTGTCATTGTATGGGATGAAGGCACCTATGAAGCATTGGAAGGAGGTAGCAAAGCAGCACAGGAGAAATCTTTGCTGCAACAGCTGAAGAAAGGGTCAATAAAAATTAAAATGAACGGAAGTAAGCTGAAAGGTGAGTTTGCTCTTGTGAAATTAAAAAATGCTGAAAATAATGCATGGCTCCTTATCAAACATCGTGACAAATATGCAAAGGAAACTGACATAACAAAAAAAGATAAATCAGTAGTTTCAGGAAAAACGCTGGAAGCGATTAAAAAAACAAGTAAGAATATCTGGGGCAGCTCTCCAAAGAAAAAGTCAGCATCAAAAAAATCACGTAAGCAACGTGTTGAAAAAAAAAAGAACCTGAGTGATGGTAAGAAAGCAGCCTTCCCAAAAACCTTCCGGCCTATGTTGGCCACATTAGTTGACAAACCTTTTGACGAACCTGGTTGGTTGTATGAAATTAAATGGGATGGATACCGGGCCGTAGGCATGATAAACAAAGGAAAGGTGAACCTGGTTTCCAGGAACAACAAATCCTTTAATGAGAAATTTTATCCCATTGTCGATGCCTTAAAAAAATGGGATATCAATGCCATCATCGATGGGGAAGTGGTTGTATTGAATGAAAACGGAATATCAAATTTTGGAGCGTTGCAAAACTGGCGAAGTGAAGCAGACGGGGATCTTTTTTATTATGTGTTTGATATTATGTGGCTGAACGGATATAGCCTGAAGCATCTTCCATTAACGAGAAGAAAAGAAATATTGAAAGAAATTATTCCCGCAGAAAATATTATCCGGCTTAGTGAAAGTTTTGAAGCGACTGCCACAGATTTTTTAGCGTCAGCGGCAAAGATGGGAATGGAAGGCATAATGGCCAAAAAAGAAGAGAGCTTATATACAGAAGGGGACAGGACAAGAGAGTGGTTAAAAATAAAAGCAAATAAAAGACACGAAGTAGTCATTGGGGGATTTACACAAAATGAAGGTTCCGCAAAAACATTCAGTTCTTTATTAGTTGGCGCTTTTGATAATGGCCGTTTGGATTATATGGGAAAAATTGGAACGGGTTTTAATGATAAAACACAAAAGGAGATCATGGCAAAGATGAAAAAGCTTGCCACCGATAAAGTTCCTTTTACTGAAATTCCTGATGTTGATAAGCCTTCGCGTTTCCGTCCTAATCCTCCAAAAGCGAAAGTGACATGGCTCAAACCTCAATTGGTCTGCGAGGTGAGCTATACTGAAATAACAAGCGATGGGGTAATGCGCCATCCATCTTTTGAAGGACTGCGTATTGATAAAAAAGCAAAAGATGTAATAAAAGAAAAGGAGTTACCAGTTAAAGAAGTAATTGAAAAAGAAAAATCGCCTACGAATAAGTACACAAAACCCGTTAATGATAAATCCCGCAAGACTTTATTGAATCCTACTGAAGAAACCCAGGTAAAAAAGGTCAATGGACATGAATTAAAGTTTACCAATCTCAGTAAGGTCTATTGGCCAAAGGAAAAATATACAAAACGGGACATGTTGAATTATTACTACCAGGTGGCGCCGTATCTTCTTCCATATTTAAAAGACCGTCCCCAATCATTGAATCGTTTTCCAAATGGGATCAATGGAAAAAGCTTTTATCAGAAAGATGTAACGGGAAAAGTCCCTGACTGGATAAAGATGGAGCCTTACACAACAAGTGAAGGAGAGAAAAAGAATTTTTTGGTCCCGGAAGACGAAGCAAGCATCTTATATATGGCCAATGCCGGGGCTATTGAGATGAATCCCTGGAACAGCACGATCCATAAAGAAGATTATCCTGATTGGTGCCTTATCGATCTTGATCCTTCGGACAAGCAAGATTTTGACGTTGTGATCAAAGTGGCGCAGGCAACGAAAGAAGTCCTGGATACTATGGGAGTAGTGGGCTACCCAAAAACATCCGGATCAACCGGGATTCATGTGTATATACCACTGGGGGCAAAATATACGTATGACCAGTGCCAGATGTTTGCAAGAATAATCGCCACGCAGGTTCATAATATGTTACCAGATATCACAAGTATTGAAAGATTGACAAAGGCAAGAAAAAATAAATTGTATGTTGATTTCCTGCAGAACCGTCCGAAAGCTACGCTTGCTGCGCCATATTCTTTACGTCCTAAACCCGGAGCTACTGTATCAATGCCACTTTATTGGGAAGAGGTAAAAAAGGGCCTGACGATGAAAGATTTTACAATTGAAAATGCCGTTGACAGGATTAAGAGTGAAGGAGATATTTTTAAGCCAGTGCTTGGTAAAGGGATCGACCTAAATAAAATAGTAAAGGACATATAGAAAAATCAAATCAATTTAATCCCTGATATTATATTTGATTAAATTGAATCGGCAATAATATGGATTCAATCACTCATATCGCTCTTGGTGCATGCATGGGCGAGGCTTTCCTTGATAAAAAACTGGGTAAAAAAGCAATGATTTGGGGGGCATTGGCTCAAAGTATACCGGATATCGACTTTGTTGCTTCATTCTGGATGAATACTTCCAGCAATTTACTGGCCCATCGCGGGTTTACTCATTCCTTTTTATTCGTTGTTATTATTAGTGTGTTCTGTGCACTAATTGCAGAACGCTGGCATCGTCCACATAATATCACATTCCGAAAATGGTTCCAATTCTTTGGCGGGGTAATCTTCTTTCATGTTTTTATCGATGCGTTTAATAATTATGGCGTTGGATGGTTTGAACCATTTAGTCATAAACGAATCTCATTTAACGCAATCTATGTTGCTGACGCATTTTTTTCAATATGGCCCGCTATTGCCGTGGTGATGCTCATAATTTCAAAGTATGGGCATAAGCAAAGAAAAAAATGGTGGACGATGGGCCTGGGGATGAGTTCGCTTTATCTTTTGTACTGCCTTTTCAATAAAACCATGATCAATAGAGATGTAAAACATATTTTAGCAAAACAGGATATTCAATACACAAGATATTTCACTACTCCGACAACATTGCAAAATTGGCTGTGGTATGTTGTAGCCGGGAATGATTCAGGCTATCATATTGGTTATCGATCAGTATTTGATAGTAAAAAGCAAATCGACTTTGAATATTTTCCCCGAAACGATTTTTTGCTCGATTCAGTAGAAGATACCGAGGCTTTGCAAAAGCTAAAAAGGTTTTCCCAGGAATTTTATACGGCAGAAAAATGGAATGATACACTTGTGTTTAATGATTTGCGTTTCGGACAAATTATGGGGTGGCAAAATCCACGCAATAATTTTGTATTTCATTATTTTTTAAGAGATAGTACTGATAATACACTGGTCGTACAACGCGGCCGGTTCTCAGGATGGAATAAGGATGCTCTTAACTCCTTACTGAAGCGAATAGAAGGGAATTAATCTTCCTGTTTAAAATAAAAAGTAAATAGGGTTAACATCCAGTTCACGATCATATAACATATTTTTTGCCAAAGCTTTCTGAAAACATTTGTCGATGACCTATAATTTTCATGAGTTATAGCTAAACAATCGTTCAAAATTATTTTATCCATTTCTTCCTGCACATAACTTCCAAAGAGATGGCTCTTAACATCCAGGTTTAGTTCAAGGCTCGCATAAGCGCTTATATTATTCACGTTAAACGAACCGATTGTAACCAGTTCTCCATCACCTACACTCATTTTTGCATGCAATACTGTTTTTTGGTATTCATATATTTCTATATTTCTTTGAAGTAGATAATCATACAAATACCTTTCTGCATTCTTTGAAAGTGCTACATCAGACTTCCCTGCAAGGATCACTTTCACTTTAACACCTCTTATTGCTGCTCTGCTGAGTAGTCTTCTAAACGTACGACCCGGTAAAAAATAGCTGCTCATCACCGTTACGGTTTTTTGGGACTGTGCAAACAGCTTACGGTAAGTATTCCATACTTCACTTTTTCTTTTAACCCAATCGTTTTGACGAATCCTTACTTTCTGTCGCTCTTCTTTCAGAATTGATTCACAAAATTCTTCAATGTCATTCTTTTTGATCTTATCCTTTAATTTTCGACGTCTCCGCCACATAGCATTGCAGATAAGATGAAGCTGGTAAGATATTTCTCCTTCACTGTACAAAGCGACATCAAACCAGGCCTTTTCATTTGGCATATCATTGTATCGATCGCCAATATTTAATCCGCCAACCAGGGAATACAAACCGTCCACAACAAAGATCTTTTGATGCAATCTTCTGCCAAAATAGAAATGACGACTTTTCAGCAGTGGTTCGAAAAATTTAAAATATACACCGGCATTCTCAAGATCATACCTGAATGCGCCTCTTAATTTTTGTGAGGCATATCCGTCTACATGCAGATACACAGATACGCCACGCTTGGCCGCATCTTTTAATGCCTGCGCAACTTTGCGACCGGTTTCATCATTCTCATAAATATAGGTTTGCAGATGGATCACCTGTTTTGCTGTTTCAATCAATTTAAAAAGCAATGAAAAATAATCTTCTCCGCTTTGTACAAGGCTGATCCTGTTCCTGGTGGTATAATGCTCGGCCATGAAGAAAACAAGTTAATGCTAATTCATTATGTAAAAGAATAAGCCATACAATGGAAGACCATGCGCCGAAAAATCCTTCAGGGTTTGATCCAGCTGGTCTTTTACAGGCTCGCCCACGGCCCAATGTCCCTGCAATCTTCCGAATTTCATAAGCATAAATTATTTGATTGTGTTTTCAATATGTCTGAAGTTTTACGTGTTGGATGTGATCTCAACCCGCGGGTATCCCTACATGTCTGCCCTGGTGATCCAGGTCACCCATTCGTTCGACGATCCGTTTTCCAGTTGCCATTCTCAAATCGTCCATTCATCAATGTTGATAAAGCCGGCTTTCTTATTATTGACTCCTGGTGTAAACGTCATTACAAAACCAGTGCCTGCTATATAAAATTCGCCTGGAACAACAGCTATGGCTCGGCTAAGGGCCAAATACTTTCTTTTGCTCCCGGAGCCCATCCATCTACCAGCAATTCAACATAGCTTCCATTTTTTACAAGTCTAGGTATTTCCTGTACAGGTAGCTGTAAAAACCAGCTATAAATTAGTCCTATGGCAAATACCGTTTTCTTCATTGCTTAGTTTGCGATGCTTTTATATATTCTGCCGCATCCACCATCGGCGCTATCCAAATATCTTTTTGATTCTTCTTTAAATATTGCAGCAACTCCCGGTGGGCCGGTAGCGATACATTTAATGGATTACCACCACCAACACCATGAAAAAGTATTACGAGTAACGAATTTGTTTTTATGGCCCTGTCTACCCATTCTTTCATTTGTTCAACGCTGTGATTGTTTACCATATAACAATCCATATTATAGAGATCAATTTCATTTATCTTATGCATTTCATTTCGTACGGCTCTTGCAGCAACAAAATCATTTTTCATGCCATTGATAAAACTGGAATCTCCAATTTTCATATCACCACAGGTAAAGGCAAAAGTTCTTCTTGTTTTACCATCTAATGCCTGCAGAAATAAGTTTGTCATTCTTGTTTCGTCGATCATTCTTTGTACAGAATATTTGCTCAAATCGTATTCTGGTCTTACCCATTCTCTTCCTTTACCGCCAATACAGGGATGATACAAAGTATGGTTTCCTAATTCATGTCCATTAACGGCTAATTTTTTCCAATCATTTAATCTTGTTTGCATGGAAGTGGAAAAAGCCGTGAGATAAAAAGTTGCTTTTAATCCTAAAGAATCAAGAACAGGGATTGCATTATCTAAATGTTGATTAATGGCGTCATCATAAGTGAGCACTACAGCACATTTTTTCCCTTTCCATAGCGGGTCGGGTTGAGACTGGCTAACTCCTGATAAAAAAAGCAAAAGAAGCAAAAATATATTCTTCATTTCAATTCAATTTATGGTAAAAAAATGTAGTTTTTTATTTCACTGATTGTATCCTGAACCAATCAACATCCACGAATCCACCAACGGTTTTTGTTGCATAATTAAACAGACCAAACCGGTAGCCCATAAAATGAGGTATTGTGTAAGTCATTTTAAGTGGCGTACCGATAGATTTCCATGATCTTCCGTCAAGGCTGTAAAAAAAATAAGCTACATCTTTTTTATCCGTGAAGTCACATTCAGCTTTGAAATAAATCACCTTTTGATCGAGTGCAACAGTTTCCACTACTTCGGGCTTTCCGGTACCTGCATTGACCATTACAATTGTCTTAGAACTGCCATTTACTCTCACTCCAACGATACCGTAGTTCTTTTGTAAAAGACACAGACCGGCAAAATCTCCATCTTTCATATTTGAAACATCAAGTGAAGTGCTACCAGTACATACCGGGCCGATCGTCCGCTGTGTCAACGTATTTCTCGCGGCTAAAAAAGATGTATCAACTCTTCCGGTTTTCAGACGAATAAATCCTTTTCTTTCACTAATAGACCAACGACGATTATCGGGATTATGATTCCATTGCCAAACAAGTGGTAATGCAGGTTCATTCTTCTTTCTGGTAAACTCATCAGAATTTACAATACCTGGTATTAAACTTTTATTTGCAGGCAGATCCAACGATCCAGGAACTTTTCCATCAATACCCAGCACCGGCCAGTCGTCAACCCAATTTACGGGAACTAAATAAGGAATGCGACCAACAGAACCAAAATCGCGGAAGAGATATGCATACCATGTTCCATCTGGTTTATCGATCAGTCCTCCCTGTGCGACACCAAGATCCTGCAGCCCGATACGACCTTCATAAGGACCCGTGATCCTATCAGCACGATGGATAACAACCGTACGAATACCACCACGCGGCCATGTAATATTGAACAGGTAATATTTGCCATTCACTTTGAATAATTGCGAACCTTCACCTAACCCACTGGTGGCAATGCTATCTGTTGGAGCTGTGGAATTTTCTATCACTACCGTATTTATCCCTCCTTGTTTTATACCTGACAGATCTGTATCAAGCTCGACAAGAGTCAATTTTCTATTGCCATAAATCATATATACTTTTCCATCATCATCAAAGAAAAGTGAATGGTCGTGGAGACTTGGGGAAAATGAAACTTCTTTCCATGGACCTTTCTCAATATTTTTTGTAGAATAGATATGTGTTCTGCCGGTAGTCTGGGCAAAGGTGGTTACATAAAATGTGCTATTATGATAACGGATGGAACTTGCCCATGAGCCTCTGCCATAAGTGCTTTTTCCCTTCGTAAGATTTAACTCATCAATATCCGCCAACGTATCATAACAATAACTGACCAGCTGCCAGTTCACAAGATCTTTGGATTTCATAATAGGAACACCGGGGCTCATATGCATGGTGGTGCTACTCATATAGTATGTATCGCCAACACGGATCATTGACATATCAGGCACATCTGCAAAAATGATCGGGTTAGTTGCTTTTTGCTGAGCAGCCATATTTTGGCATACAAAAAATGCTATGCCTGACAAAATTTGTTTGATCATTTTCTTGTTGAATAAATTCATTTTTCGTCCGGCACACGCAATACTGAATTCAATGCAGGCTTTGGTTTTTTCTGCCGGTCCCATAATAAAGGATAATTTGTCCTGCCAGGTACCGGGTAACCATTTTTCCAGCTCATACCATCATCCACGCCCCACAGGGTTACTCTTGCGATCTTGTCTCTACGTTTATAAAATATTTTAAACAACTCCTCATATCTTTTGGCCAGCGCAGTTTGTATACTATCAGGCAACCCATTTGGATAAGGATCCAAAAATGTTTTAAACTCCTCCAGTTGAAATTGCTTGTCAGCCATGCCCTGGCCAATGATCTGTCCTTCTTTGGTTAAAGGAAGTACATCAACATCCAATTCAGTGATCATTACTTTCACTCCGCATGCTGCATAAGCATCAATTGCATCTTCGATGTATTTGGTCTTTGGATAATTCAGGCCCCAATGGCATTGCATTCCTATGCCATCAATACGTATCCCTTCTTTTTGCAGCATTTTTACCATACGTACAATACCATCTCTTTTTGCGGGCCGCCATTCGTTAAAGTCATTATAGTATAATTCTGTATTGGGTGCATACTTCGCAGCAAACATGAATGCATATTTAACAAGCGTATCGCCATTCCCAAAAGCATTTACCCATGTGGTCGGACGATAATTTCCGTCTTCACCGATCACTTCATTCACAACATCCCATGCATGTACACGACCCTTATACCTTCCTGCTACCACTTCGATATGACTTCTTAACCTTTCAATTTGTTCTTCTTTTGTATTGGGTTTACCAGCGGCATTGGTAAAAAACCATGGTGGACATTGATTATGCCAAACCAATGTGTGACCGATAATGAACATTTTATTTTTTTCGCCAAAGGCGACGAATTCATCAGCAGGCCCATAATTATAAACACCCGGCTCGGGATTGATCAACGCAGCTTTCATCACATTTTCAACAGTAACGGAATTGAAATGTTTGATCACTATATCCTGTGTAGCTTTGTCTCTTCCTGATGTTATTCCAGGAGAGACTGCAACACCTATAAGAAAAGCATCTTTATAAACGTCTTTTAAAAACAGGTCATCCGTTGATGACATGTTTACGTTTTTTGACCCGGAATTGCTAAGCAACAGAAAAGAAAATAGTATAAGAACAAGTTTCATAATCATTATGTTTTATTCTGAAATACATTATTGATGCATTTGTTGTGTAATCAACGTATATGTTTTACCTGCCTGTGTAGCTATATCATAGAGAAACGTTTCTTTCAATTGAAACGGTGTAATACTTGTGTTCGGTGAAACAATTGGCGCTGCAATTTCTTCTGTTTGATAAAAAGGGTTTGCATTCTTCCCTGTTGCCGGCTTTAAAGAACCGCCGCCACTTAATATCATTGCATTCGGAACCCGCAATCGGAGATTGCCTCCAATAGCAGACCTGATAACTGCTTTCACAAGTTTCGCATCTTTCCATTCCATACGCAGAATTTCAAAACCACCTTTTGCTCTCAACCCTGTAATACTGCCAGCCTGCCACATGTCAGGAAGTGCAGGCAATAAATGAATATGATCGTAGGCACTTTGCATCAGCATTTCTGTAATACCGGAAGTACAACCAAAGTTCCCATCTATCTGGAAAGGCGGGTGTGCATCAAAAAGATTATTGTAAGTGCCGCCTCCACCTTCGTTAGTTCCCGCAAGCGTCAATTGATCCTGAATTAATTTATACGCATGATTGCCATCCAGCAATCTTGCCCACCAATTCACTTTCCAACCCATACTCCAGCCGGTCGATACATCGCCGCGATGAATCAATGTTGCCCTGGCCGCACCAGCTAATACCGGATTAAGGTAAGGTGATATTTGACTGGATGGAAACAAACCATACAAATGTGAAATATGCCGGTGCTTATCATTTGGATCATCAATATCTTCCAGCCACTCCTGCAATTGGCCATGCTGACCAATATGCATTGGCGGTAAACGTTTGCGCAATTGTTTTAACGTATCAATAAATGCCGCATCTTTTTTTAGGATCTCTGCGGCTCTTATAGTGGAAGTGAATATATCGAAAATGATCTGGTTTGTCATCGTAGTGCCGGCATCAAGAGAAGAACCCTGGTGTGCCATTGGCGCATTCTCTGGTGACATATCGGGATTCATTACCAACCAATGATGTTTAGGATGCTCTACTAAAAAATCAACATAAAACGTTGATGCACCTTTAAGCACAGAATAGATTGATGCAAGAAAAGTTTTATCCCCGCTGTACAAGTAGTGTTCCCAGAGATGTTGACTGGTCCATCCACCGGCCGCGCTCCATACTCCCCAGGTAGCGCCGTCAACAGCACCGGTAATACGCCAGATATCGGTGTTATGATGTGCCACCCATCCTCGTGCACCATACATATCCCTTGCTGTTTGTTGACCTGTTACAGCCATATCTTTAACCATTTGTAAGAACGGCTCATGCAATTCAGCAAGATTTGTTTTTTCGGCAGGCCAGTAATTCATTTCAGCGTTTATATTAATCGTGTATTTGCTATCCCAAGGCGGACGGATCTTATCATTCCAGATACCCTGCAAATTGGCTGGCTGGCCACCGGGTTGTGAAGAAGAGATCAATAAATAGCGGCCATACTGGTAATAAAGCGTTACAAACTGTGGGTCATTCGTTGAATTAAAATTCTTTAATCGTTCATCTGTTGGACGATTTGCTGCGTCGGTGCTGCCAAGATCCAACTTTACCCGGTTAAAATATTTTTGATACATACTAATATGGGCACCAAGAATGGCGGCGAAGGATCTTGCATATGCTTTATTCAGATAATCGGCAGCTCTTTTATTTTCATCACCGCTAATATCTTTATAGGTGTTAAAGTTGGTGGCAATCGAGATATAGATGGTCGCAACATTTGCATTTTGAATGGAGAGGGACGTATCAGTTGAGGTAACTGTAGCCCCTTCCGATTTTATGCGCACAATGCCTTTAAACTTCACCGAACCTTTCACCCCTTCATGATCCATAGTCATCCCGGAGATCGTTAGCTCATTTGCAGCCGTTATCCTGATCGATGAGTTGGACTGAGGCGTAGTAAATGTTGCAGTAAAAGAAATGCTGCCTGGTTTAGTCGCTGTTAATCGCATCACAATAACACGATCAGGAAAAGACGCCAGGGCCTCACGGGTATAAATCACCCCACCAATGCTATAAGATGTTTTTGTCACCGCCTTTTCAATGTCTAATTCTCTGTAATAATCAGTATAATCCTCATGTCCGTTAAAAGTAAGTTGTAAACTACCCACCGGCTGAAACATCTGGCCATGCGATTTTTGAGTGATGATTACCCGATTGGCGATTCTCTCAGCTTCTTTTTGTTTGCCATCGAATATGAGTTTTCTTATTACTGCCAGGGAATCTAATGCCAAAGGATTATCATTTCGATTTGGGCCACCACTCCAGACGGTATGTTCATTTAACTGTATTGTTTCGTTCTTTACGTTTCCATAAACCATTGCACCCAACCGGCCATTTCCAATGGGTAATGCATTCTCCCATGTATTTCCCGATGGTTGTGTGTACCATAATTTTAACCCTTGTTTATTTTGAGAATAACCAACTATCGCTATGAATAACAAAAGAATTGAGAATATTTTTTTCATTTTTACGATTCGTAAGAAGTACAACATGCTTTATGACTACTTTACTTTATTGTGACTCTTAATTATTTATTATGACATTTCAACTATAGCTTTCATAACACCATTTGCCGGGTTGAGCCAACCTTCAAATTCATTTGCCACATTATCAAAAACCACGCGATGAGTGATATAAGTGGCGGGTTTTACCTGGCCATTTTTCATATTTACAATCACATATTCAAAATCTTGTCGTGTTGCATTGCGACTACTAAGCAATGAACCTTCTCTTTTATGAAATTCCGGGTGGCTAAATGAAATTTCTCCTTTCTGTAGACCAATCACGACATACCTGGCCCCATGCGCCATGTATTGAAACGCATTTTTGATCGCTTTTAAACTTCCGGTGGCATCTATGATCACTGTCGGCATATCTCCATCGGTTATATCTTTTAATTGTTGTGTCACATCCGCCGTCAGCGCATTGATGGCATGTGTAACATTTATTTTGTCTTTGCAAAACCCGAGGCGTTGTTCATTAATGTCTAATGCAATAATATTTGCACCTGCTATTCTTGCAAATTCCATTGTTCCCAACCCTATAGGACCGGCGCCGATCACCAGTACAAATTCGCCTGGTTCAATAGCAGCACGGCGGACACCGTGTGCGCCAATGGCCAGGGGTTCTACCAACGCAAGTTCATCAAAATTTAAACCTTCACCATGCAACAAAGAAGAAGACGGTATAGTTAAATATTCAGCCATGCCGCCATCTACATGTACGCCACAAACTTTCATTTGTGTACAGCAATTGGTCTTTCCATTACGACAAGCAATGCATTTTCCGCAATGGTAATAAGGAATAAATGTGACAGCCTCTCCAATTTTGAAACCAGGCGCATCATCAAATGTCACTAATTCTCCAGCCAACTCATGTCCCAGAATGCGAGGATAACTAAAGTAAGGTTGTGTGCCGTCAAAGGCATGCAGATCCGTGCCACAAATGCCAATACGTTTGATCCTGATCAGGGCTTGCCCTTTTTGTAATACTGGCGTTTCACGGGCTACGTATTCAAACTTGCCTGGTTCTGTACACACTAATGTCTTCATCTCTTTTAATTGATCTATTTATAAAAAGCTCCCACGAATAGAATTACCTGAACAATAGTTGCGCAAAATTGTACAGGTTGTTTCTCCACACCGGCCATGTATGTCCGCCCGGATATTCTTTGTATGCATATCTAATTCCGAGTTCATCAAATTTTGAAAGCATGATCTTACAGTTGTTATACGCAATATCTTCTTTACCACCCATAGCGATCCAAAGGCTTTTCAGATTGCTGTTTATTAAACTAGCATTCGCTTTCATAAAATCATATTGCGGTTTAGAAAGTTCTTCACGATTGGCAAACCATCCGGAACTGAATACACCGAGATAAGCGAACACGTTTGTATTCTTTATTCCGGCATACAAAGTTTGCAACCCACCCATTGATAGGCCGGCAAGAGCTCTGTTGCCGGCATCTGTCTTTGCCCTGAAATTTTTTTCAACAAATGGTATCACTGATTGTTTTAATTCGTTTTCAAACATTCGTAGTGATTGTTCACCGAATCCTGCAAAGCCTCCAGTCCCAAAATTTCCATCCATCATTACAACCAGCATTGGTTTTGCTTTCTTTTCGGCAATAAGGTTATCAAGAATCAGGTCTGTCTTGCCTTGTGTCGCCCAACCTCTTTCATCTTCACCACCGCCATGCAGTATGTAAAGCACAGGATATTTTTCATTGATTTCATTATCATATCCAGGCGGAGTATAGATGTAAAATTGTCGCCATGAATTTGTCACTCTGGAGTAATATTTTTTTATCCTGATATCACCATGGGGCACATCTTTGACTGCATAATAACCACCACCGGCAAACGGTATTTCGATTCCACTGGCCATACGCCCCATACCATAAAACGTTTCACTTGCAGGATCTGCAAGGGCTACGCCATCGATCAATAACGAATAATAATGGAACCCTTCACTTATAGAATCTGTTGTTACGATCCAATAACCCCCAGTATCTTTTACCATTTCATATCTTTTACCTAAGTCAATCTGCACCCTTTGTGCATCGGGAGCTTTGATGCGGAATACAACGCGGTTGTCTGGCAATATTTGAGGATACCTGGCTGATCTTACATTGCTGGCCGCCGGCGAACCTAATATTGTGAATTTATTGAACGATGAAATATCAACGGGCTTAAACAAGAATTGGGAAAACATATACAATCCATTCTTCCATACTTTGAAATCGTGTCCACCGGGTTCTATGTAATAAATATGCTGAACACCTTTTTCATAGAGATAGTCGTGTGTCCTCTTGCTGAAAGCAATAAGACCATCATTATCGCCACAGGATATCCATAATAGTTTCAATTTGCTTTTTGCAGCTACGGGATCAGGGATCAATTCTTCCGGTCTCTTTGTATTAGGAGCAGATGAGAATCCACCTACCCACGCAAATTTGTCGAGATTACCTAATCCAAAATTCAGTGATTGCCCGCCACCCATTGAAAGACCAGCGATGGCCCGGCTTTCTCTATCATTGAGAACAGGGTATTTTTTTTCAATATAGGGGATGAGATCATTTAGCAGATCTTTTTCAAAAGTTGTAAAAGCTTGTACTTTGGCGCTATCGAAAACATTTCCCCCGGCGCGGTCATCTTTCATTGCCCTGCCATTGGGCATAACAACGATCATAGGCTCGATCTTTTTATCGGCGTATAGATTATCCAGTATCACCTGCGGTTTGCCACCATTCAGCCATTCTTTTTCATCACCACCAATGCCATGTAATAAATAAAATACCGGGTATTTGTTCTTTTTTGAAAAGCCGGGTGGTGTATAGATCAATGCTCTTCGATTAGTTCCCACGGTTTTTGATTCATACAAGATCGTGTCGATCTTTCCTCTTGAAATGCCAGGCCGTAAAGAATCGAATCCCGGCGGTGCACTCTTTTCGATATTCTGTCCGATTGATCCACTATGGACCAATATAAGACCACTAAAAATTATCAATAGCTTTTTAATCATGTTTTTGCATTTAACATTTACAGCGTCATTGTGTCGGCGCTCTTTCATATTTTAAAAATTTATTTGCCCATGGGATAAAAAATTTAAAATTTGGAGCATCAGTATGCCCGCCATCATGTTGACGCCATGCCAACTCACCATCAAGCATGCCTGTAAGTACCGGTGGCATCTTTTCTTTCAGATAATCATTAGAAACACCAAGATCTTTTGCTTCTAATAATTTAAATACAGACCCTGCAGCAACTGTAGCCATATAACTTCCCTGCTGATCCAGCCATTTTGCATCCCCTTTTTCAGGAATACCATAACTGATAAACGTAAGTCGTGGTGCACAAAGAGCAATTAATTCATGTGAATCAACTGGTAGATCACAACCGGTTTTTCTACCAAAGGATGATTCTTCTGTTCCATATTTTAAGTAATTGCCCGCCATCCAATGATACTCGCCGCTACCCGTAAGACTTTCGACTGCTTCACCAAATACGCGACGATGGAGTGTGGCGCCACCTTTCCCTGACGATCCAATCAACCCAGCCGCAAAGCGTGGATCGAAAGCAAGTGTAACCAATGCAGCTTTACCATAACGAGATACTCCTTCGATGCCCACTTGTTTTGCATTTACTAAAGTATCTGTTTCTAAATAATCTAAACCTCTTGCTGCTCCCCACGCCCATGCCCTTAATGAACCCCAATCATCTGGCTTGCGTGGTTGTCCTTTATTGCATAAACCAATAATGCCTCTTGTAAGTCCTGCACCATTATCCGCTTGTATACTATTTGTTTCAAGTGTTACATAACCCCAGCCTGCAGCTAATAATCTTTCCTGTGGCGTGAGTTCCTCATCTGGTTTAGGCGGAGCAAAAAAGTTTGGAGGAGGAAGTCTGGTGATAGGGGAGTATGCAGGATATTTATCAAAGATTACTTTTAATGTTGGATCATTTTTTGTCATCAATTCTTTAAATGAGCTATTAATTTTTTCCATTTCATCAGCTGAAGGCTGAGCAGGAGCTGGAAATGCAGGACGGCCGCTAAACATCATCAGCACCGGCACTGGTCCTTTCACATTTGCTGGTACTACCAACATCATATTAATATCAACATTGATCAATGGATATTCACTGTTATCAACATGACCTACGAGCATTTTAGCAATAACAGGGACACGATTAACAAATTCTCTATCAGTGACCTTTACTGTCCATGTTACTTTCGGAATATTTTTCGGAAGGCGACCATAAACTTCTTTTTCAAAACCTTCAATGATCTCGGGGCGACATTCTTTCCACCATAGATCAGCACTTGCCACTTTTTTACCATTATTTGCTGTTAATACATCTGGTAATTTAGGACATGGATTTGCGATTGATTCATCATAATTAGCATGATTGGGAGCAGACTCATTACCACTCGGACCCGGTCTCAATTTTTTTATGCCCAACTGTTGCTTCATGTTATCATGATCCTGTTGAGTGGTAAAAGTTATCAGCCGCGGATACCTGGTGCTGTCAATCTTTGAGTTCTGCGATGTCGCAGCTAATGTAGTGCCCACCAGTAGAAAAAAGATAGAAAGTCTTTTCATTTAATTAAGTGTTTTATTCCCCTTTAGGGGTTCGGGGTATCAGTTCTGAACGGTGAAGCAGGCAAACCTTCTTTATTATATAAATTTGGGTTCACAGGATTGTCAGCCCATGCATAACGGACATACATTGGAGATGAGACATTATCATTCCACACAATAATTTTATCACCTTCAATTTTTGCTTTTGCCCACACAAATTTTTTATCTGCACCAGCAATTGCAAATTCACTTAATTCTTCTCCGTCATTTGTAATTAACCCGCTACCAACATTACTGAAAGTGATCACAACTTTATTTCCTTCAATCGTTGATAATTGATAAGTTGGACCTGAATGAATAATATCTTCGCCATAGACAATTTTCAAAGCAGCCAATGCTAATCTTTCACCAACTGTTTTTTTATTGTCAGGATGAATATCATTCCATTCACCAAGGTCAATAGCCACAACCATTGCAGTATTTGGAACAGACAAAGATTTTAGCTGAGATTCTCTTAAAGCAGCCCATTGGCTTTCTGACGGCAAATAATTGTAATCCATAAAACCGGGAAGCTGAACATAAAAAAATGGAGCATTGGGTTGTTTCCATTTATTTCGCCAATCGTTTATCTGTGCTGGTTGTAATTTTGCATACTCTTCTGCACGATTTGTATTGGCTTCTCCCTGGTACCAAAGAAAACCTTTGACGGAATAGTTTATTAGCGGTGCTATCATTGCATTGTACAGGCTCGTTGGTTGACTTCCGGCATTTATACCACCGCCTCCGCCGCTGCTTCGCGGCTGATATACTTCTCCAACCTTATATTGCCATTCACCTTTAAGATCGACTGTGTCTTTATCAGCGAATATGCAATAAGGTTTATCAGGAACAAAACCTCCTTTACCATTTGTATTCGTGACCCTGACAACGAAAATGTTTTCGCCTGCTTTTAACAGATCAGCAGGTACATTATACCTTCTTTGCGGATACATATAAGTTGTATTGCCGACTTGTTTTCCGTTTATATATAATACATCAGCGTCAACAATCCTTCCAAGAAAAACTCTTGCTGGTTTACCCGTCATAGCAGACGGAATATTAATTTCCTTTCTGTACCAGACAACACCGTTCAAATCTCTGATACCCTGATCCTCCCAATAACCGGGAATGTTTATGGTTTTCCAGCCCTTTGGAATATATGAAACTTCAAACCATTTTTTTTCACCAACCAGTCCGAGATCATTTTGCTGTGGGCGGGCTGCATTGCTGAATGCGGCCCTGTTCAGTCCATTTACGTATGCCGTATCCTTGTTTTTTTGAATAGTTGCCTGTATTGCAGGAAAATCTTTTAATCCTTCTTCACTTGTCCATGCTTCGATAGGAGTGCCGCCAACACTTGCATTGATCAAACCGATCGGTATATGATATTTTTCATAGAGTTTTCTCGCAAAAAAATAAGCAACCGCAGAGAAGGGTCTTACATCTTCAGGGTTTGCCCATTTCCAGTAACCGGTTGGTAAATCATCATTCGGGCCTTGTAAATTTGTCAGCGTGGGGATCCAAAAATGTCTTATCTGCGGATAATTTGCTTCGGCAATATCCTTTGCGTAGGTAACATCATGAATGTTCATTTGATGTACCATATTTGATTGCCCGCTGCAGATCCATACATCGCCGATCAATATCTCGTTTAAAAAAAGTTTATTCGTACCAGTAACCTCCATTTTGTACGGCCCACCTGCTTTCATTGGTGGTAATTGTATCCTCCACTTGCCATTTGCATCAGTTACCGTTTTATAATTCTTCTTATTGAATTTGATATTGATTTTTTCTCCTTTTGAGGCCCATCCCCAGATATTTATTTTGCTATCTCTTTGCAGGATCATACTATCCCTTACAAGTCGGGGGAGCCTGATCTGTCCAAAACCAATTTGCGGAGTTATAAAAACAAGAATAAAAATTATTATATAGAAAACGCTTTTGTTCATTTATTTTAATTGAGTATTGCTTACAAAAGCAATTCTTTTACTGTCAGGTGACCACGAGGGTACATTGATCGTTCCCTGTCCACCATATACATACGCAATTGTTTTTGGCACACCACCGCCTGCCGGCATCAATCGCAGGTATACTTTCTGATACCAGGGATGATCAGACGGATTGATTTCTTTTGGATACGACAGGTAAACGATCCATTTTCCATCGGGTGAAAAATGCGGGAACCAATCATTGTATTCATCAAATGTGACTTGTTCCTGGTTACTCCCATCAGGTTTCATTCTCCATAATTTCATGGTACCGGTACGAACGGAATTAAAATAGATCCATTTACCATCAGGACTATATTCGGGTGAATCATCTAACGTTGGTGTATTCGTCAACTGTGTTTCTTTTTTTGAAGCAATATCGATTGCCCAGATATCATACTGATTCTTTCGTTGCCCGGTAAATATCAACTTCTTCCCGTCTGTTGACCAACTATGTAAGTAGGAATGTCCTGAATCCGCAGAAGTGATCTGCACAGGATTATCAGAGCCGGTTATTGGTAAAATGAAAAGAGTAGAGATTCTTTTTTCACCAACATGATTACTTATTGCCAGTTGTTTTCCATCAAATGAAATAACATGATCATTATTATTTTGATTGGCAAAACCTGTATTTAGTTTTTCAGGCGTGTTCGTTTGCAAATTGTATTTATACAATAAACCTTCCGAATTATAAATAAGATATTTTCCATCGTTTGTCCAGTTCGGGGCCTGGATGGAGTTAGGCACACTATATAATATTTTTCTGTGACCTGTTTGTACATCCATTACTTCCAGGTGACTGCCGATATAATCACGATAGGGTCTAAAATCTTTTGCAGGAGGAATGACGATACGAACATTACTAAATACAGCTTGTTCTACTACATTCTCATTATGTGAACAGATGAAAAGACCAGCATATACCTCCTCGCTCAGGACAATTTCCTTAGAAGCGGTTTTGTAGTTTTCTCCCTGAGTGGCTGCGGAAAACGTGAAAGTATTTCCTATACGTTGCAGCTCTATATTGACAGCAGCATTAGACGGCAAAACTATTTGTGTTGTTTGCGCAGTATCCGCATGACGGGATTGTAAAGAGGTTAATCCATCACCATGGACACATCCATCTGCATAAGGAGAATTGGCAGTTAACTTATCTCTTGCAATGATCCCGATCTTGCGATGAGGATCAGTTCCTTTTCCAATAAAGCGAACGGTGGCACCTATCATAAAATCGCCTTTTATCTTTTTCCAGAGGAAGCGAAACTGGTCGTCATTTGCCCACATGTTTTTCCCGCCGCAGGTCATGGTATATTCCTGTGTTTGGGCATTATAGGTTGCAGATCCCTTTTTGATGGGATTACCAACATCTTCATTTCCGTCAAACATCCCTGTTTTTTGTTGAGCATTTAAAACCGCTGAACAAAACAGTAAGAAGAGTAGTGATGTTATCTTTTTCATGCACGCAATTTTTAATTTCTCCATTGAAAAGCAAAATATTCACATTGTTCTTTACCAATATTCTTTAAAGCATGTGGCACATTGGCTGAGATAAAATAGAGATCGCCGGCAGCACCTTTATGAAGTTTACCATCGATAAACATTTCCACATTTCCTCTTAAGACCAGGATAATCTCCTCCTGTACGTGTGTATGTGGCGCGTGACTTACTGAATCAGCGTTCAATGCAGTGGTATGCATTTCAAATTGCTTCAGTTGAGAGGTACCGCGATTAAAGAAATCCCTCCTATACCCCTTTCCGGTGTTTGAAGTTTTCAATTCGTTCCAATCAAGCATAAAAGAGCCGCCGGCCTTTCTTGCTCTTTCAAGATCCATTTGCAGCTTTCCTTTATATTTTAAAATGAAATATGTTGCCTCGCTATTACCAGCATTCTCAATTCCATGTTCATCACCTGGCATGGCAAAAGCGATACTCCCAGGACCAAGTATTTTAGTTTGCTCCGCAATGGTGATCTTCACTTGTCCCTCTTTAACAATAATTAGTTCTTCATAATCATCGTGTACATGGGGTGGGTGAGGAGCCTTACCCGGCTCCAGTGTTGAAGCATGTATTTCAAAGTTGCTAAGTGCAAATGTTTTTCCTTGGAGTACTTGTCTTCTTATCCGTGTATCTTCTTTCTTTTGTTCCAGCTTATCCCAATGATAAATAGTTGACAGTAATGAATCATTTTTTTGCCCCATCAATGACGCGGCAGTCAGCAAAAGAACACCGACAATTGTATGTTTCATCATTTTGTTTTTAGTGCAACCTCCAAAGCCCTGGTTGTTGTATAATATTTTGCCAGCATATTAGGCACTTCCCATGCAGGCATGTTTTTATTTTTTAAGTAATCAAGAAAATTATTGGTAACTCTTGCAAAATGCGATTCGTGACCTTCATTGTACTTATCGGGAATTACCACCTTCCATATTGAAAAACCTGATTGTCCGGATTCCGCCATAATACCTGTTATCTCTTTTAATTCTGTTCCCGGGTATTTTGATTGTATTTTTTTGAAAGATTCAATTGGATTATAGTCTGTATTTGTTCGTGGATAAATATATAAAGTGGGTTTATAACCTTCCTCCTTTCCTTGCTTGATTATAAGCTCTGATTTTGTGCCCCGCATGATCGAATAATGAGTATCACCTGTTCCCTCAGGTGCTTTATAATTCCATGTCACTGATGTTCTTGCGTGAACACCTCTTAACTGGTAATTTATTTCTCCATTACAATACACCTGAAGTATGGAATCTTTAATAATGTTATTTGCGAAATAGGGGGGAAAGCTATCGACTTTTGTTATTGCTTTAAATTCAGAAAGTTTCAGATCAGTAGTCCACCTTCTGACTTTACCGATCGCGATGTCTTTTGTGTAATCAATAGTTTGATTGGGAAAACACTCCCATTGTACCAAATCGACAAGATGGGTCATTACATCCACAATACCTTCCCCCTGTTGTGATACATCCACGAACCATGCGGGTCTTGTTAGAATGCTGCCGGAAACATATTTGTAAAAATGATGTACACTTTCTTTCGTGATCGCGGGACTATCGGCTGTACCTTTTTCAAGCTCACCAAATATCCCAGGTATCATTGACAGCTCCCGTTGTAAGATAGTATTGATCTCAAATCGTTCGGTCATTATATCATAAAGAAGAACATTGTTGTTTGAAGCTACATCAAAAGCTTGTTTGAGCTTATCAAATCCTTTTGTATCGATCACCATGGGTTTATCAGCAAAAACGTTGAAACCCTTCTGGAGTGATTGTAAAATATAATCGGTCTTTTTTTGATTATTGCCTGATAGCATAACAACATTTCCCTTTTTCTCAGCAATCATCTTTTCAAAAAAATCATTACCGGTGTAAACAACTTCTTTCCAGGTCGTGGGAGATTCAGCTCTTGAATTGTATCCGTTGATCCTGTCCAAATGTAATTTCAGATCTTTTCCTTCCGGCGCATATACATACACTACAGAATCTATATCGCCGTACATTGATTTTTGTACCAATGCTGCATGAAAATGCCCTGGATCAAGAGTCACTAATTGTACTGGATTACTTTTAGTTTCTGGTTGATCTTTATTATCTGATTGGCAACTCATCATTACTATGGCTGGTAAAAAGAGAAATTGCGCTTGAATATTTTTTATTCTGATCATAAAAATTCAATCAGTCACAGTTTAGGGAACAGGGGTTACGCTGCCGTTTCATATCCTTTTCTTTGCTTACGGCTCAGCATTGCATTTGCTTCATTATCATTTTTGAATTTTTCTGTCTTCGGATCCCAATACAATTTTCTTTTTAACTTCATCGCAATGTGATGCAGCAAACAAGCTGAGCATGCACGATGCGCTTCTTCCACGGGCGCAATCGTTGATTTGTTATCACGAATAGCTTCGAGCCAATTGCCATGATGATTCTTGCTTACCGTTAAATGAAATTCTTTTTCACCGA
>CBFGXP010000030.1:0-24579 GCA_965652775.1 uncultured bacterium | reverse complement strand
AAGGAAGTTTAAAAATGGAGATGATGGTTGAGACAACCCAATCGATCATGGCCATTGATGGAACAAATCCGCTATATAAATTCATAAAAGCAAGTAAGGGAAGATGTATTGCCATGCATTTCGGTACTTATGATTATACAGCAAGCTGCAGCATAACGGCCAAATACCAGGAGATGGATCATCCGGTTTGTGATTTTGCTCACCATATGACAAAAGTTGCGTTGGCCCATACAGGCATTTGGTTAAGCGACGGCGCCACGAATACAATGCCGATCGGTCCTCATCGGGGTGATAATTTAACCGGTAAGCAAATGGAGGAAAATAAAGCAATAGTTCATCGTGCCTGGAAAAAAGGTTATGATCATATCCGTCATTCATTGTGGAATGGATTTTACCAGGGTTGGGATCTGAACCCTGCGCAATTCCCAATGCGCTACGCAGCAGTATTTGCATTTTTTCTTGAAAGCTATGATGATGCTGTCGAGCGGTTAAAAACATTTGTGGAGAAGGCAGCAAGGGCAACCTTAATAGGAGATGTATTTGATGATGCAGCAACAGGACAGGGATTATTGAATTATTTTTTAAGAGCATTAAACAGCGGTGCGATCGCTGAAGAAGAGGTGTTAGCAACGGGGCTTACATTAGACGAAATTCGAAGCCGTTCATTTAAAAAAATTCTAGAGAACAGAAAAAAATGACGATGGATGTTTGGGAGTTTATAAACAATAAATTAGCTGCAGGCACCAACGTGATGTTGTTATATGTATTGGCTAGTGAAGGAAGTTCACCCGGAAGACAAGGTTTTAAAATGGCGGTAACTGCTGAAGGTGATCTGTGTGGCACGATTGGTGGCGGGATAATGGAATTCAAATTGGTTGAAAAGGCGAGATCACTTCTTCAATCAGGTGTAAAAGATACCGAACTCATTGAACAGTTTCATGATAAGGATCATAGTAAGGCTCAATCGGGAATGATCTGTTCAGGCAGCCAGGTAAATGTTTTGATTCCTTTAAATTCCTCCGGGGCGAAGACGATCAGGCAGATCATAAAAGCCCAGAGCCAAAATGAAAATAAAACTATTCACCTGTCGGCCGATGGAATTAAGATTACCGATGAACCCGCCAAAGGATTTAATTATAAAAACGAGGAGGATTGGAACTATACTGAGTCTATAAACCATAAACCTGTCATCCATATTATCGGTGGTGGTCATGTTGGATTGGCATTGTCTGAGCTTATGCACTACCTCGGGTTTTATATTAAGCTTTATGATGATCGGAACGGGCTAAATACAATTGAACAAAATTTATTTGCTGACGAGAAATATTTTGTTGATTATAACACGATCAGCGATAGTATGCGTGTCAGAGAAAATGATTTTATAGTTATAATGACAATAGGATATCGCACTGATAAGATCGTTTTAAAGCAGTTACTGACTAAAGATTTTTTATACCTTGGATTATTAGGCAGTGAAAAAAAGAATAAAAAGCTTTTTACTGAATTGAAGGCGGAAGGTATGGACAGCAATAAACTTGATAAAGTGTTTGCACCGGTTGGGATAAATATTTTCAGTAAAACAACAAAAGAGATTGCCGTAAGCGTAGCTGCGCAAATAATACTTATTAAGAATCGAGATTTGCCAACAGGAAGAGGCAAAGGTAAACCATGAAATAGCTTATTTTACAGCTATTAAATTTTCAGTAATGAAAAAAGTTTTTCTAGGCGGTACTTGCAATGGATCTTTATGGAGGGATGATGTAATAAGGAAATTGAAGATCCAATACTACCATCCATGTGGAGAGGAGTGGACAGCGGAAATGAAAAAGGAAGAGTTAAAGCAGAGAAGGGAAAGTGATTTTTGTCTTTATGTTCTCACGCCAAAAATGGAGGGTCTTTATTCTATTGCCGAAGTAGTGGACGACAGCAACAAGCGACCTCAAAAAACAATATTTTGTTTTATAAATGAGGATGAAGGAAAAAGGTTTACTGATGTGCAGCTTCGTTCATTAGACCAGGTAGCAAATATGGTAAAAGAAAACGGTGCATCGTATTTTAATACATTAAGCGAAGTAATTGATTTTTTAAACCACCAATAGAACCGAACATGTCAGCTTTACTTGAACGCCTGGATGCAAAAACCCCAAAAAAAATTCTTTCATTAGATGGAGGTGGAATACGTGGGGCACTCACATTAGGATATTTAAAAAAAATTGAAGATGTTCTAAAAGCAAAAAATCCGGATAAGCCAGACTTCCGAATGAGTGATTATTTTGATCTTATTGGAGGTACCTCAACCGGGGCGATCATTGCAAGTCTTTTGGCACTGGGGAAAACAGTAGATGAGATCAGGAATTTATACATGGATCTTGGCGATAAAATTTTTGGAGAGAAAAGAAATTGGTGGAACCCGCTGGAGACATATCAATGGCTGAAAGCAAATTATAACTATAAGGGAATGACCGAAGGTCTGAAATATGCTTTCGGCGCGGATACTACAATGGGGAGTGATAAAATAAAAACAGGTCTTTGTATTGTTGCTAAACGGGCTGATACAAATAGTATCTGGCCAGTGCTCAATCATCCCCGGGGTAAATATTATGATTCCGCTACCAGTAAGAACAAAGACTTTTTACTGTGGAAAGTTGTAAGAGCAAGTACTGCAGCGCCAACCTATTTTGCTCCGCAACTAATGGACGTTAAGGACGGTCAACCCGCAGCCTTTATCGACGGCGGATTAAGCATGGCAAATAATCCGGCATTAACATTGTTAATGGTCGCTACTTTAAAGGGATTTCCTTTTCGCTGGCCGATGGGTGCTGATAACATTTTACTTGTTTCAGTCGGCACCGGTTATCCTGAATTTAAAAAACATGTTGGTGAAATTGACGAAGCTACCATGCTCACATGGGCAGCAAGCATACCCGATATGCTGATGCAGGATGCAAGCTGGCAGAACAGGATATTATTGCAATGGTTATCAAAATCTCCCACTGCGGAAGTGATGGACGCGGAAATTGGTGACATGGGTGATGATATGCTTTCCGGTACCCCATTAATTTCTTATTTGCGATACAACTTTGGTATTACAAAGAACAATCTGAATGCACTTGGATTTGAAAAGGAATTTAATGACATAGATGTTATAAGTATTGCGGATATGGCAAGGGCAAAGAATAAAGTATTGCTTTACGAGATCGGGTACAAAGCATCGTCAGTGATCAAGCCTGAGCATTTCAGTGATTTCTAGATCATCATCGAATAGGGGGTGAGGCATCCCAGGTTAGTGTCTCCATTCCGCTGGATCGTTTTGAATAAGTATAAAATCCGCCATAGTAAGTGCATATCTTTATCAGGTATTTACCGGCATCTACATCCGGAAAATAATAAAAGCCATTCCTGAATATTGCCGTCTTACGATTTTCTGCCTTCTTCAAACTAGCTTCATCACAATTTATCTCATATACTTTTGCATCTTTGATCACTTGTGAATTCTTATTTGAATAAGGGATCAGGTAAATAGTAAGATTATCGGGTGGGTTGACCTTGGTGTTATATTTGTTGCCGTAATAAAGTTTTAATCGTAAACTGTTTGTTGAATCAAACTCCTTTTTTTTATCAGCTACAATGGGGATTGGATCGGGAATTCTGTTAGTGTAATCATTAAATAATTTATCAAGCTTATTATATAGGGCTACTATAGAATCATATTTCTTCTGCAGATTAATATATTTTGGATCGCCTTCCACATCGTAGGCGGGTCTTGGCATTCGCATCATCCGGGGATTGCGTGTGGAAAGAGAATCAACAGCCCTGTCATACTTTACTGTTAACACTTTATACCGATCCCTGAGATCATCTGCCTCAGCTTTCAGACTATCAATTTTTGCACTATCCCGTACCGAAGACGGCAGACTTGATATTATTGAATCAATGCGGATATAAACTTTCTTGAGAGAGTCGCCCACTTTTTTAAGTTCGGCATCAAGTTTAAGTGAATCACCCCGCAATTCATCCGTTTTTTTCGCAAGTGCCTTATTAAGGGTTTCAATTCTTGTTTTCTCTTTTTCTGCTTTGTTTATAATTAAAAAATATGAAGCAGCGGCAATGAGAAATGCTGCTAGCAGTAGTAATAAAGCTCTTGTTCTCGCTTTTTTCCTTACTGCATATAACGCAATGGCCTTTCTTCTTTTTTCCCTGTCAGCTTTTATAACGGGAGCAAGTACATCATGAGTAAGTTCAACAACATTATCATCTTCACGTACAAAATATTTTGTTGTTAATACCTTTATACCCGGCTGTAACATTGCGTCACTTGCTGACAAATGATATTTTGTACGATACCCTTCTGCCGTGATCAGTTTTTCTTCAGCAAATTCTTTTATAAGGTTCCGTTCGGTTCCCGGTTCATTGGGCAATTTCAATGAACTATTCGCTGCAGTCACTGCTTCTTCATATATGGATCGTAGGATGGTTTCTTTTGGATATTTATTCAATAATTCTGCTGAAACTTTTCCACTACCGCTTTCGATCCGTTCTTTGTCTATATATGCACATACCTGGCTAAGTAATGATGGTTCCACGGTTACCAGATTAGGGTCGTCAATTCCGGGTTTTGTAGTAAAATAGGAAACAATTTGTTTTGCTTCAGCCGGGTTGATATTTTGCTTCCATGTTTTTGTGATCACTTCATAAGCCTGGTTGCCATTCATTGGCAGCAACCGGAACCTTGAAAATTTCAAGGATGGAATTTTAGCTGCAATACTTTCAAATTCCGGCAGGTATTCTTCACGAAAAGAAAAAACGATCTTTGCTTTTTGCTTTTTATAGTTGTAATCAACCTGCTCTTTTTGTTCAAGAAACTTTGTTTTAAGTTTTTCCGGGATTGTATTTTCAACAAGGTTCGAAAGTTCTTCCCAAAAAGCAGGTAGCTCAACTGACGCATAACGTTGATTTGAATTTGCCAGCGTAAAAATTTCTTCAAACTGGTCAAATACCAGGATGGGAGTTACCGTTTTCCACAATGGCTCTTTGTGAAAATATTCCCATAGTGTTTCAGATGAAGGATAACTATCAACTTTAAATCCGTATTTATCAATTTCATCTTTTAATACTTTTTTTACCTGTGTCACAAGGTCTGGACTATTATCATTGAACGCAAGCCTGATCCTGAATGGCAGGCAAAAACTTTTTCTAAGCTTTGGAAAAACACCTGCATTTAATAATGATGTCTTGCCTGTTCCCGATCTGCCAAACACTATTGTTAATGTATTTAGTTGAATGAGGCTTGTCAGGGTATCTGTTTCTGCATCCCGTCCAAAAAAGAGATCAGATTGTGCCTCCGTATAAGACTGTAATCCTAAAAAGGAACCTGTATTTGCCTGGCCCGTGTAGTTGGTGGTTGCTGGCATATTGATTACTTATACAAGATTTAGTATCCTCTTTATATCTTCTAAAAATTCCGTATCGGGATTTCCCTGGGGTACTTTGGTAAAATTGATTTTTGAATCAAAATGTTTTGAAATTTTTTCGCCGTAGGATTTACTATCATCAATTATTACGGGAATCAGGTATTTATCAGCTTTTTTATCGGCATTTCTAAAGATCCATTCATTGGTTCCCTGCGACCATTCCTTTTGTACATACCCATCTTCGTGTTCAAGACTATTTGTCGAAATAAGTGGCATAAAAAGATCGGCCTTACGAATATTCACAACAATTTTTTCTCTCCAGTCATCGCCGGGCTCCAGCTCTCTTTTATCGTACCAGCAGGTTACATTGCCTAACTGTTCAATGCCCTTTTTTAAATTTTCTACTGCCTGTGTATCTGCCCTGGTATAACTTAGAAAGATAGATTTGTTTTTTCCATTAGCCGGATTACGTCTTTTCCATTGGCGGCTGAGTTCATTCACAAATTCACCGGTGCTGCCTTCATAAGTTATCACGTCATAGTTCTTTAAAAAATTATTTTGCTGTTCCCGCAGTGCAGAAGGATCGTTAATTACAATAATAGTTCTCTTCGATCCCCATTCATGCAACGGTTCATTAGATAACAATCGCAATGCAAAGCGAACCATCCAGTCAGGAAACGTACAACCTAAGAATAAAAGATTCTTATTCTTTAGTGCACTTACAATATTTGTGGCGCCACTCATTTTTTCTTTGAAAAAACCGGTGTACTCGAGCATGTCTTCTTCGCTTAGCGCAGGATCGACCGTATTCAACAGTGATCCGAATACATTAAAGACAAAGGGATTTGTTATTTTTTCCAGGTCGGAACAATCAGCAAATGGTTCGTTAATAGAAAAATTTATTGAAGTGGCCTGCTGTTTTCTTACATCATAGATCTTTTTTTCCAATACACTGTTATAAACAGCAGTATTGATGAAATAATTCAGATCAGTTATGCCCAGCAGTTCGTTAAGTAACGGCAATTCAAAATTTATATCTTTTACAATGGATTTTAGTTTCCTGATAATGTCCATTGCCTTAACTTTCTTTTCTATTTCAAGATAATTAACCGCTTCAGATAAGCCGGAAACATTTAAGTTAGGGATCTTATGCAGCTCAAGTATCTTCTGTGATATGTAATTATCAAGTGGCGCCAGCTTATCCCCGTCTTTGAAAGTGTACATTTCCTTTCCAAGAACGGGGGTCAGCTTTTTTTCAGCGATAAAATCAAGAAGTTCATCCCAGTCGTATTGGTCTGAAAATATTTTATTCATAATAAATTTTTTCCTGAGAATGTACGGTTCAGTTCTTGTAAGGCAGGATGATAAAGGTGTAATGATCTATGGGATTATGAAAGTAATCTTTTTTCTTAAAATTTTATACAAAGCCCTTTAATTAATTAGGTTGGTGTTTGACTTCGTACTTTATTATAATAGCAGCTAAAAATCAGGAGTAAAAAAATAAATTAACGCTAATTTCATTTGGTTTTTGAAGTAAACGGGAATGTAATTATCTTTTAATCGGATTAAGGCGTCTTCTTGTTAAAGAAGCATTTACCACCTAAAAAGACCTTTATGCAACAATCACCACCTGGATCAAAATTGCTGTTGGGTAAAGAGTATCCGGGCGCCAATGAGGTAAAGATTGCGGAGAACATCGTAAAGCTGCTAAAAGATGAGATGCTGCGAATGTATCCACCAGGCCCCGATGGAAAAAGGCAATTAAGACAAATACATCCGAAAATGAATGGGTGTGTCAAAGCAGAATTTATTGTTGAATCAAACTTGCCGGAAGAATTACGGGTTGGCTTATTTAAAGAAGGAAAATCTTATCCAGCATGGCTCCGGTTTTCGAATGGTAAAACTCATCCACTTCCCGATCATAAAAAAGACATCAGGGGCTTAGCAATAAAGATCATGAATGTACCGGGGAAAAAACTCGATTTAACACATCCTGACATTGCCAGCCATGATTTTATTTTAATGAACACGAAGAGTTTTGTGTCGGGTGATGTAAAGAAATTTGGCGATATATTATATGTGGTGACAACGCCATTTACTTTCGCTTCATTACCAAGAAAGATCGGAATTGCTATTTCTAACCTGGATGTTTTAAAAAGGGCAAAAAAAGCTGCCATTAAAATAACTAACCCCGGCGAGATCCCTTATTTCAGTACGGTTCCTTTTCGATTTGGTGATGAAACAAAGGCTGTGAAGTATGCGGTCGTGCCCTCTACTTCTAATAAATTGCTGACGCCTGATAAAACAAGTGATGATCTTTTAAGAGTTAATTTTGCAGCAACTGTAAAAGAAAATTCATTAACGTTTGATTTTTGCATACAATTTCAAACAGACCCGGTTCAAATGCCGCTGGAAGATCCCACTGTAGATTGGAATTCTCCATTTATAAAACTTGCGACTCTCAGCATTCCTGCACAAGTTTGCGATACTGCGGAACGCCTGGAATTTGGTGAAAATCTTTCTTTTAATCCATGGCATTGTTTGCGGGAGCATCAACCGCTTGGTTCTTTTAACAGGGTAAGAAGATTTATTTATGAGGAAATGTATGCATTTCGTCATATGCATAATGGTATTGCAGACGAAGAACCAACTGCGGGTTCCGATTTTTTTAATGATACTAATTTACAACAGCATGGATAATTTACAGATAATAAAGGAAGTTTATCGATTGTTTGGAGAAAGAAATGTACCGGCACTCTTATCTTACTTTGACAGTAACATTGAATTTGTACGACCCGGAAACGCAGACATTCCTTTTGCAGGAACATTTAAAGGAACTGACGGGTTGATAAAAATGTTTACTATCATAGGTCAAAGCATACGATTAAAGTCATTTACACCGGAGAATTTTTTTACCAACGATAGCATGGTTGTAGTACTTGGCTCGGATACCGCAGAAGTAATTTCTACAGGCAAGTCTTATACTTCTACCTGGGTACAGGCATTTACTTTAAAAGAGGGTAAGATCATACATGTGCAGGTATACCTTGATACGCTTACTATCGCAAACGCATTTCGTCCTTAGATCGTTCCCAAAAATTTCAATACGGACACCGAAGGAAAAAAGAAATATGCGCCTCCTTTTACTGTAACAAAACTCTGCAGGTTTGGAATAACTCTATTGACGGTTTTCTGGGGTATTGTAAAGTTCTGTTTTACTCCGGCTGCGGGACATTCCCGAACGCCGATTATAGGATCGGGATCATCATAAAGTTTTTTGAATTTTGGAGAATTTGCCCATGTGTATTGAATAAACTCAAACTGTTTTGAAATATTCGCATTAAAACATCCAAACAGTAAACCGACCTCCCCATTAGGAATATGATTTTCTGCAGAGCCGATAAAATCTTCGCCATAAGAACGAACGCGACGCATGATGCGATGGCGTCTTGTCAATTTTAAAGAAACCCCCGGCGGTGATTCTTCAAAATGATCCCTTGGGTTGGTGCGCCGCGTATGTGAACCAAATGGACATTTTTCTCCATCCTTGTCATCCTTTATATAACTAAAACTATTGTCATCGCTATCCACACCCGGGCCCGGATCCTTGTCGGGATGTTTTACAAGCGTAGCTCCGCTTGGCCAACGACCCATCATTTTTGCTGCAATTTTGGTTGCTTCTTCATTATTTGTATTTCCATTTTCATCTGTAGCTTGTTTCTTCATAAAGCTCCAATAGCCGTTTACATTTTGTTCCAGTTGTCGTAAAACAAAATAAGTTCCGTTGCGTCCGATATCTTTAAATCGTTTACCGGTTGCGTCATCCTGGTATCCATCTGGATTATCGGAAAGTAATTCCAGGTTGCCTTGTGGAACTTTCAGTAAAGGTGCATCGGGATAAACTCCGTATTCATTTTTATAGCCCATTACAAATTCACCGGGATCGATATCATTATTATTTCCGGCAGGAGGCAGATCGCTGCCCTTAATCACTGGTTGAGAAATTCCCTCACGAAAACCAAAATGCTCCCTGCCATTGGGTAATGGTTTTCCATCTAATATATGTACGACCGAAAATGCAGGTTCTAGTTTTTGTTTCAAGCTTTGAAAATAATTTTCAACGATGGTCTCATTTTTTCCAAACACCATAAATATCAGATCAACTCTTTCGTTAGAAGGCCCGCCCCATTGCCATTTCGAAGGATCACTACTATCAAAGTCGCCCAGCAACCGCTGGCGGTGCGGCGAAACCATTCCTTCCCTGAATTCACGGGAGAAAGTATGCATGTTCTTTTCATGATTATAACCCAGAGCAATTAATCCAGTACTGGTCAACCCGATATTAAGACAGGTTTCATTGATCGTTGCGTTTGCATGGGTAATGTTATCAGCAATAAATGAAAGAAAGTTTTTTGCAGCAGTTGCGTTTTTCACCTGCAATAGATAATATTTTGAAGCGCCCATTTCTTTATAATCTTTAAAAAGAAAGGCTTGTATTTCTGAAAGCTCTAATCGTTTCATGATATAAATTAAAATCTTTTGAGAAATATTTTTGCTTGTTTTTCATTGAGATCTCGTCGCAGTTCATTGCGGATCTTTGTATTGTTATTGATATTCTTAATCGAAAGATGTGGATAGGGACAATACCAAACCTGCGTAGGCACCTGGGTGCTGCGACTCCATGCCAGAAAATGTTCTTCATCATAAGCGCCGCCAGTGATCATAAATTTTGTTTGTGGAAAATTCACCGTGTTGCTGAAAATGCCAGTCAATCCCCATCCGGATTGGTCAATAAAATCACCAAGGTATTGTTGCCAGTTTCCGTCAAAATTGCTGAAAAACAAAACATGCCTGTTGTTATCGAATAAGACCCACCGGGCGAAATGAATAGTAGGAATATTTAAAAGTTTTCCATGTACAAATACATTGTTAGCTAAAACTCTGGTACGCATCATCCATATCTTGAAATTCAGTCTTCTGATGAAGTTTGGTTTTAACACTGCAACCTGTGTAAATTGGTTTTGAGGAAACAGGTCTTCGACCTCTTTTAATTTATTTACTTTTTTATCGTCGAGCTGGCTAAGTGTAAGTGTTTGTTTCTTATTCCAGAGTTCATGAAAGAGAAATAAGTATATAGCCCCTATAACAATTAGCGGTATTGCTGCTATAAGCAAAAGGCCATATGCAATCAGGTTCAACCATTTTATTCCCTGCACTTCCGCTTTTTGTTTTGACCATTCAAATTCAGGTCTCGAATCAATCTCTTTCCTGATGGCCCTGTGAATGTCAACTGCTTTTGCTTTTTCGTCCCACTTGGCTGAATTAATAAATTTCCAAATATATTCCCGCAAGGATGCTTCCTGGTGAATTTGACTCACTGATCGGCCCGGCGCGCCATTAAAAAAAGCGGAAGCCTTGATCGAATATTTTTTAAGGTAGGTTTTCCGGCTATCAGTTGTTCTTACGCCGGGTTCAGGATATCCTTCACAGCATTCATAGATATCGTCAATATATTTTGTCAGTTGTGTTACCAGTTCAGTCAGGTGGTTGTCTTTATCTCCATCAAAATTTGTTGAGAATATCAGCCGTATGCCTACAGGAATTGCCGGTTCATCACGAAATGACTCCCTGCTGAGAATTACAAATCGTCCATAATGAAGGGTGGTAACTTTTTTAAATTCAGTTTCTGTGCCTTGTTGTAAATTTTCCCTGATTTCACTTAGCCTTTTATCAAGTGTTTCCAGCCTATCTTGTTTAATGGGAGAAAGGATTAGCAGGGGGTGTTGTTTGATCATTTTTGTCCGCATTTGGTGGTTCGAAGTGGTATTCATACACGGATTAAAAACACGTTCAACTTGAAGGGTAAATTCTTCAGTAATATAAAATAAATATAGAATATACGCTATGATTTAAATTCATTATGTGACCAAAAAATCATAAACTTACAATTATTATTCTTCAAACCACCTTTCAATGATCAGGAATATTGATCATGCTAACGTGATACATTACGGTTCTGATTCATTGATTATTAGATCAGGTGACAACGGTCAGAAAACCTGCATAAAAATAATTAATGAGGAATTTCCTTCGCCTGAACTTATTACTCAGTTGGAGAATGAATTTGAGATTTGCTCAAAAACAAAAAGTCGCAGCATAAGAAAAGCACTACGAAAAGAAAAATTGGATGAACATGCTGCATTGATATTGGAATATGTCCCGGGTAAAGATCTCACGCAATTCCTTGCAGATGAAAACGCCGGCTTTGAAAAACAATTAAGAATTGCCATTTCAATTGCAACTGCATTGTATGATCTTCAAAAAGAAAATATTTTTCACGGCCAGTTACACCCGGCAAATATTATTATAGAGAATAACACACATCAGGCATGGCTAATAGATTTTGGATATGCCAGCATTGGAAATGCGTTTAGAACGTCGCAGCATGTACTAAACGAAAAACAAATTGACTATCTCAAATATATAGCTCCAGAGCAAAGCGGTCGTATCAATCGCCCTATTGATAACCGGGCCGATCTCTATTCCTTTGGTATAATTCTTTATCAAATGTTCACAGGGTTGGTTCCATTTGAAAGTGATGAAAGACTTGAATTGATCTATGCACATGTTGCGAAAACTCCTGAAGAGCCGCGACAGATTAATAAAGATCTGCCACAAGCAGTCTCGGATATAATTATGACGTTGCTTTCAAAGAATGCTGAAGATCGTTATCAATCTGCATTTGGTGTAAAGGTCGACCTGGAAAAATGTTTAGCACAATATGAATCGCATAAGCGAATAGATGAATTCAGGCTCGCCTCGCAGGATTTTTCGGCTAAGTTATTTATACAGACAAAACTTTATGGTCGTGAAAAGGAATTAAGTTATCTCCATAGTTTATTCAGTGGTTGCGCCAGTGGAAAGAAAACCATTTTGCTATTGTCAGGTTATTCGGGCAGCGGCAAATCAGCGTTGATCGAATCGTTACATAAACCCGTATCGCAAAAAAAAGGGTATTTCATAAAAGGAAAATTTGACCAGATAAGTTCAAACACTCCTTACTCCACCTTTGTGCAGGCCTTCAACGAACTTATTCAAATGATCCTAACGGGTGAGGAAGCTTTCCGGATAAGGTGGCGAAAAAAAATTATGGAAACGCTGGGTGGCTCAGTGAAAATTCTTACCGAATTTATCCCGGCTATTGAAGAATTGACAGGAAAATTGCCCGATATACCCTTATTAAAAGGAATAGAAGCACAAAACAGGTTCAATTATGAGTTTGCCAGGTTTATTAAAACAATTGGTGACAAGGAACACCCTCTTGTCATTTTTGTTGACGACCTGCAATGGGCCGACGCTTCTTCTTTGAGTTTAATAAAAATAATAGCAGAGAACAGGGACCTCGAATACATAATGCTAATTGGCGCATACCGTAAGAATGAGGTGGACGAGAATCATCCTTTGACAAAAAAAATAAATGAGCTACGTGAAGAAAATGTTGCCGTTGATGAAATGGAATTAAATGATCTTTCTTTTGAAGATGTGAATAACCTTGTAGAGGGGGCCCTTGCTACCAAACTCAAAAACGCTGCTTTTTTATCAGAAATTATTTATAATAAAACAAAAGGTAACGCATTCTATACCTGGCAGTTTTTAAAATCAATTTATGATGAAAGATTGCTTTGGTTTGATTTTGAAAAGCATCATTGGCAATGGAATGCCGACCTGATCATGCAAATGAATGTGTCAGGTAATGTGGTGGACCTGATGACAGATTATGTACAAAAGCTTCCGGCAGAAACATTGAGCCTGCTTGAAACGGCATCAACTATCGGCAACAGGTTTGATAAAAAAACGCTGGCACTGGTAAAACAAGCAGGCGAAAAGTTACAAAGCCAGTTGAATATTGCAGTATCAGACGGTTTACTGATACCATCGGGTGATGAATATAAATTTGCTCATGACCGTGTACAACAAGCGATCTACTCGCTGATACCTGAAAAGGAAAAAATTGCGATTCATCTTCTAAATGGAAGGAGGTTAGCGGAACATTATAAAGAAAATGAGCAGCAGGAGAAGATCTTTGAGATAGTAAATCAATGGAATCTTGGCGCCGCATTGGTCATTGATAAGAAAGAAAAAGTTTACCTCGGGGATCTTAATTTACAAGCAGGGAAGAAAGCAATGGCATCTACCGCGTATCCGCAGGCCTTGCAATATTTTGAAAAGGGAATCAACGTGTTAGATAATGGTGAATGGGATAGTCAATATAATTTTTTATTAGACTTAACTACGAATGCTGCAGAAGCTGCTTATTTATCCGGGGCGTATGAAAGAGTGGACAGGCATGTACAGTCCATAATCCAACACAGCCGGTCATTGGCAGATTCGGTAAAAGGTTATGAGATCGAGATAAAAAAATTAATTGCTCAAAATAAATTAATAGAGGCCATAAAATTTGGAATACAAATTTTAAATAAGTTGGGTATTAAGTTACCAGCGGATCCCGGTAAGTTTTCCGTTTTAAAAGATCTGTTGCAAACAAGATGGCTGTTACATAATAAAACCGCGGCTTACTTCAACCGGTTGCCTGAAATGGAAGATGAACAAAAAAAAGCCGCTATGCGGATCATGTCCGAAATTTCATCGGCATCCTATTTTGCTGTTCCTAATCTTGTTCCCGTACTTGTGTTTACAATGGTAAAAATGACCGTGAAGCACGGGTTATCCGTTAAATCACCATTCAGTTTTGCCGCTTATGGCTACATATTAAGTGCTCACTTGAACCAAATTGAAAAGGGCAGTAAAATGGGTGAGATCGCAATTCAGCTTGCGCGGAAATTGAACGCTGAAGAGGTAATGGGATCTATTATTACAACAAGTAATTTATTCCTTGATCATTGGAAGAAGCCACTTCCTGAATTAAATAACGATCTTGAAAAGGCATTTAAAATATCCATAGCATATGGTGACAATGAATATGCATCCTATGCGGCTCACAATTTAGTGTATCATTCATTCATTTCCGGAGCATCACTTAATACGCTTTCAAAAAAAGCAGAGACGCTGGATCTTCAAATAGAAAAATTCAAACAGAATCTGACATTAAAAAGAATACGTCTTTTCAGGCAGGCCATTGATAATTTAATCCATGAAACAGAAAATCCTGATGTGTTACAAGGAAATGTTTATGATGAATCAATCCTTGATATAGGAGAAGTGACGAAAGAGAATGAAGTGTATTTTCAAAACCTGTTTATCTTAAAATCATACCTGGCGCTGTTGTTTAATAACTCAGTGCATGCCAAAAAATATATAGGACAAGCAGAACGATTCCAGGAAACTGTAAAGGGCACATCGCTGAATTCGTGGTTTTATTTTTTGCGTTCACTGGCCATCGCTGATTCTTCAATTAACACAGCGGTGAAGAAGCCAATCTTAAGACAGGTAAGAAAAGACATCACGCAGTTAAGAAAATTTGAAAAGCTGGCTCCACAATATAATCGCCACAAAACTTTATTGCTCCAGGCGGAATATTATTACCTGAAAGGCGAAATGGGAAATGCAAAAATATTATACGATAAGTCATTGACCTCGGCCACTGAAAATGGAATGCTCAGCGATCTTGCCTTTTGTTGGGAACGAGCCGGCCAGTTTTTCTTAAATACAAAACAAGACCTGCTTGCAGATTTCTATTTGCAAAATGCCTATAGAACATATAAACGCTGGGGAGCTAATACCAAATTAAAACAAATGGAGAAGAGATATACTCATCTTCATTCCGGCAAACCGATAAACTGGCATACAGAAACGGCCCCGGACACAGTACAGGAAAGAAAAGGAAATCTTGATATGGAAACTGTGCTTAAAGCTTCATCGGCTATTTCGGGGGAAATAGTTTTACCAAGATTATTAAAAAAGATGATGCAAATAATTTCTGAAAGCGCCGGCGCACAAACCGGTTATCTAATCATGGAAAGAAAAGGCGAACGAAATATCGAAGCGGAGATTAAGATGGAGAAAGAAACAATAAAAGTGCTGCAGTCATTGCCCGTTCGTCAATCAGGTTTGTTAGCTGAGTCAATAGTAAATTATGTTTATTTAACAAAAGAGACCGTGATACTGGATGACGCGGTGAAAAGTCATTTGTTTGGCAACGATGAGTTCATTCAGCAACATGAATGTAAATCCATTTTATGTTTTCCATTAATAAATATGAGCAGGGTGCAGGCCGTAATTTATTTATCAAATGATCTTACCTATGGCGCTTTTACCGAAAACCGCGTTGCCCTGCTGGAAGTGCTCGCTAGCCAGATGGCGATCTCAATTGAAAATGCACTTTTCTATAATGAACTTGAAAATAAAGTGGAAGAAAGAACCAATGAACTTTATATTGAAAAAAAGAAATCGGATGATCTCCTTTTAAATATATTGCCGGAAGTAGTTGCGCAGGAATTAAAGCAGACAGGTCGTACCACCCCACGCAGTTATGAAGTAGCTACTGTTATGTTTACCGATTTTGAAAATTTTACGAGGAAAAGTGAAAAGCTCTCGCCGGAAGAGCTAGTTTCCATCATCGACACTTGTTTCAAAAAATTTGATGAGATCATTTCAAAATATAATATTGAAAAGATAAAAACGATCGGGGATGCATACCTATGCGTAAGTGGTTTGCCTGATACAAAAGATCATAACGCTGTTAATGTAATAAGTGCAGCAATGGAAATAATCGATGTGATAAAGGATTTACAGCAAGAAGATGGAGGAAAAGGCTTTTTTGATATTCGTATCGGGATACATACAGGTCCTTTGGTTGCAGGAGTAGTAGGGAATAAAAAATTTGCCTACGATATATGGGGCGATACAGTCAATACAGCTGCAAGGATGGAACAAAGCAGTGAGCCCAATCGGATAAATATTTCTCAAAGCTGCTATGAACTGGTGAAGGATAAATTTCAGTGCAGCTTCCGCGGTAAACAGCCAGCTAAGAATAAAGGTCTGATCGAAATGTATTTTGTGGAAGATAAGAAACAGAGTTAGTTAAATCCGGATTAATCAATCAATGCCTCAAAATATTTTTCTAAATGATCTCGCATACCATTTCTGAATTGCTCAGGGTCTTCAAGGGTAGAAGTTATTTAGACGTTGCCAGTTCGTTGATTCGTTGAAACATTTTATCAAAGCACATCCATTGGCTAAAGCCTGTCACTTTTTTACCCCCTTTGATCTCTTCACTCTCTTTTAAGAAACTAGCCGCATCAGACCACACTGTCTGTACCATTCCCTGGAAACGATCTTTCATTTGCGGCGTAGCATCTTTTCTGAAAGAGACCATATCATTCACTTGCTTAACAGCAAGCTCAGGATTTCTCCACGGACTAGTGGCCACTCTAAATCCCTTCATAGCAAAATACACTGCCGATTTATCCGCTCTTTCATAATGCCAGTCGCAAATCATTATATCTTTTGGCACCATATCAATTGCCCTGTATGTGTAATTATAGCTGGCCTCCCACATGCCATAGCCAGTCGTTTTTCCATCCAGCAACCTATCGCCCCAGATCCAAAGTTCACGCCCATTCTTTGCCAGGTTATCTCTTATCTTTCTTACTTCACCGGCAAATAACTCGGCCTTATCCCTTCCCTGGCACCGGGGGCATTTGTCATCTCCGAGATAAAAAACTTCATCCATGCCCGCATGAAAAGCATTGGATTCAAATACATCACATATTTCATCAACCAAAGCAAAAACAATTTTATGCACTTCAGGATGAAGTGGACAATAGCTTTTACAATACAAACCGTCAGGATTTGGCCATACATATTTCTCCGGCATTTTAACATGCGGCGTTTCATCAAACTGCGGATATACCCGCAGAAGATTATGCGTTGTTTTAGCCCATGACTGGTGACCCAATAAATTAATCTGTGGTACAAGACGGATACCATTGTTTTTACAAGCCTCCACCAGTTTTTTTACATCTGTTTCAGATAAAGCAACACTGTCTCTTAGTTCAGGATGCGTAGTGAACTGATAGTTCCAGTCCACACGAAGAATCAATGTATTCAGCTTCCGGGGTGCAAACTCATTATTAATAAACTTAACAAAGGCATCAACGCCTGTCGGCTTCGGTGCAGCAATACATAGACCTCTTACAGGAAATAGTGAATCTAATTGGTTTTGTGCCTTTGATAAAAAGGGCTGACAATACATGAAAATTGCAAAGACAGCGTACCGGGTTAAGAAATGTTTCATTTTAGGATTGTTTTGGATTGGAATTTAGGATTGACAAACTCTGGGTAAGAACCTGATCCTATCTACGGAAACTGCCAGTAAATGTTCTCATTTTCCCTCACACCATGGCTTTCAGTACAACCATAGGCCTTATTAACCACAAAAAGTAGATAAGAATATGTATTACTAAGTTAAGTGAACGTGTGTTTATAAAAAAATTAAAAAGTTTTTGGTTATTTATGAAAAGTTCATTTAACTTACGAAACTTTCAAAATAATCTTAGACCGACATGCTTGACAAGCAAACTGCTTATAAAAGACAAATACAAAAGCATCTTTATTTTGGCGGCGAACTTTCATGTACCGAGTTGAGTGAGCTGACAGAAAAAAGCCTACCCCTGACAACAAAAATTTTGAATGAGATGATTGAAGAGGGAGCTGTAGTCGAAACAGGATATGCAAGTTCTACCGGCGGAAGACGACCTCAAATGTATTCTCTCCAACCTGATCTGATGTATGTGGTAGCTGTGGCCATGGATCAGTTCATTACCCGGATAGCAATTTTGGACATGAGGAATGAATACAAATGTCCTATTGAAAAAATTGAATTGCCGCTTGCCGGAAATTCCAATGCATTAAAACAGTTAACTGATCATCTCAGAAATTATCTTAATAAGTCCGGAATTCCCAAAAATAAAATTGCAGGTATTGGTATTGGTATGCCCGGATTCGTGGATGTAAAGAAGGGTATTAATAATACTTATTTAAAAACTGAAAAAGGAAGTATTGTAAGTGTAGTTGAATCAGAACTGGGAATCCCTGTTTTAATAGACAATGATTCAAGCCTTATTGCCCTGGCCGAATTGAAATTAGGCAAAGCCCGAAATCACAAAAATGTAATGGTAATAAATATTGGATGGGGAATTGGACTGGGTATGATTATTAAAGGAGAATTATTCAGAGGTCATAATGGATTTGCCGGTGAGCTTAGTCATATTTCCCTTTTTAACAATAATAAGATATGTGGCTGCGGTAAGAGCGGTTGCCTGGAAACAGAAACTTCTTTATTTGTTATTTCTGAAAAAGCAATGAAAGGAATACGGGAAGGGAGGACTTCCATATTGACAAACCTATCGATGGATCATCCGGAGGAATCAGCACGTAAGGTAATTGAGGCAGCGATTCGGGGCGATACGTTTGCAGTTGAATTATTATCTGATGCCGGTTATAATATTGGCCGCGGAGTAGCTATTCTTATTCATCTTTTAAACCCGGAGACAGTCATTCTCAGCGGACGAGGTTCTGTAGCTGGTCGTTTATGGCTGGCACCTATACAACAGGCTATTAACGAGCATTGCATTCCCATAATAGCAGCGGATACAGCTATTGAAATTTCAAAACTGGGACATGAAGCTGAAGTAATCGGCGCTGCGGCATTGGTGATGGATCATCTCGATACATTTGAAATAATTAACAATTCAAAATCTCCGGTTGCCTTTGTGAAAACGTAGAATTTATCCAATCATTTTAAAAACAAACTGCAAAATGAAAAAACTGCTTATTCGAATGCTGCTGTGTTGCCTGGCAGTGGTGTGCTTTCTGGATGTTAGTGCACAAGAAAAAATACAGGTTACAGGCACTGTTAAAGATGCCGATGGTGCTCCCGTTGTAGCTGCAACCATCAAAGAAAAAGGGACAACCAACCAGGTATCTTCTGATCTTAAAGGTGCCTTTAGAATTTCTATTCAACCCGGAGCTACATTAATCATAAGTTCTGTGGGATTTGAAACCCGTGAAATAGTTCCTGATAATAATGGTGTTGCCGATGTTCAGCTTGCGGTTAGCACAACGGAGCTATCTACTGTGGTGGTTACCGCCTTGGGCATAAAAAGAGAAAAAAAATCACTCGGCTATGCTGTACAGGAAGTAAAAGGTGAAACACTTGTCGCTTCAAAAGAGCCGAACCTGGCAAATGCGCTTTCAGGTAAAGTTGCCGGCTTGCAGGTTATTCGTTCAAGCGATGGTCCTGCAGGTTCTTCTAAAATTATTTTAAGAGGTAGTAATTCGTTGACAGGAAGTAATCAGCCATTGATTGTTGTAGATGGAATACCTGTTGATAATTTTACTGGTGCACCTGATAACGGTTATTGGAACCGGTCATTAGATATGGGCAATGGTATTGCTGACATTAACCCGGAAGATATTGAAACACTTTCCGTATTAAAAGGACCATCGGCTGCTGCCCTTTACGGATCAAGAGCAGGTAATGGTGTTATATTGATCACCACCAAATCCGGAAAAAGACAAAATGGTCTGGGTATTACTGTTTCTTCTTCTATTGGTATTGAAAATATTTTTACAAACCCTGAGATGCAGAATTCATTTGGCCAGGGAATGGATGGCGTCGCGGTTCCGGATGCAACAACAAGTTGGGGGACAAAAGCGACTACATTTGATAATGTTGATAATTATATGCAGCAAGGCTTCACACAAAATTATAGCCTTTCATTTCAACAGCAATATAAGCAAGCTTCAGTATATACTTCTTTCACCCGTCTTCAAGATGAAGGCTTGGTGCCTGGAATTAAATTAACAAGAACAAATTTGACAGCCAGGGCGATAACAAAATTTGGCAACGATGACCGCTGGACAACTGATACAAAGATCCAATATAGCAACGCAATTGGAAACAACAGGCCCATTGGTGGCAGGGATAATAGCAGCGCTTATGTTTTATACATGCTTCCCAGGTCAATAGATATTCGTACATATAGCAACCCTGTAAATGCCGATGGAAAGATGGTTTGGTATCCGGGTGCAGGTAACCAGGTAAATCCATATTGGATGAGTGAGTATAATCTCAATGAAGATTCCAGAGATCGCGTTATCATGAATGGTTCTGTTAAATATAATTTTACAAGTTGGCTGAATGCTGAAATAAAAGGCGGCGCCGATTTATACACCACTAACACCGAATCAAAAGTTTATGGAGGCAGCCCCTTGACACCTACCGGACGATATGGATTGGGAAAACAAACTTTTTCAGAAACAAACTTCAGCACACTGATCTCAGCCAGGAAGGATAATGTTTTTGGCAATTTCGGCGGAGCGGTTACATTGGGCGGTAACCTGATGTCACAAAAATTTTCTGCCCTGAATTCTAATTCAGGAGTGTTGGTAGTACCCGACCTTTTCTCATTAAATAATGGAGTAAGCAGCCCAACTGTTGGAGAAGGATTTAGTGAGAGAAAGATCAATTCATTGTATGGGAGCGTACAATTGAGTTATGCCGGATATTTATTTATTGATGCTACGTTCAGAAATGACTGGTCTTCTACTTTAAGCAAAACAAACCGTTCATTCTTTTATCCATCACTTAGTTTATCTTATGTGTATACAGACATGTTCCAGGACTTACCAACATGGTTAAGTTATGGTAAACTTAGAGTTTCCTATGCAGAGGTTGGTAATGATCTTCCTCCGTACCAGCTTTATAATACCTATGGCATTGGCAAAGATCCAAATGGCAATACAGTTGCGTCAAGAAACCCCGTATTGCTTGATCCGAATGTACAAAGCGAGTTGATAAAATCTTTTGAGGTAGGTACAGAATTAAGGGTTTTAAAAAATCGCGTTGGAATTGATTTTTCCTGGTACAAATCAAATGCAACGCATCAATTGATTGACCTTCCAATGGACCCTCAAAGCGGCTATTCAGCAAAAAAGATCAATGCAGGTGATATTCAAAATAAGGGTATAGAAATAATTCTTGATGGAAGAATATTAAATAAACCGAATTCGCTTAATTGGAACATTGCTGTGAACTATTCTGTGAATGATAATACAATTGAGGAGTTGGCCGAAGGCGTCACTAAATATGCGCTCGGCGGATTTGATGACGTTGCTGTTTTAGCAGTAGTGGGCGAGAAGTATGGGGAAATCTATGGTACTAAATTCAGCAGGGTTAAGGATCCAAGCAGTCCGAACTTTGGCCAGATTTTATTAAATGCACAGGGCTTGCCAACAAGAGATCCTGAAATTGTAAGGTTGGGGAATCAACAGGCGACTTCTTTGTTAGGGGTTACTAATTCTTTCGAATATAAAGGAATCGGGTTTTCATTCCAGATTGATGCGAGGTTCGGAGGAGAAATATTCTCTGCTACCCAGGTTGCAATGCAGGCCGCCGGTACCGCAGCAGTAACTGCACCTGGCGGAAACAGGGACAACCTGATCGCAGATGGTGTAGTTTCCAACGGAAGCGGCGGTTTTACCAAGAATACAATATCAGTAACACAACAAGCCTATTGGCGTGCAGTGGCAACTGCAAATAATCTTGGCATTACTGAAGCCAATATGTACGATGCGACAAATGTCCGTTTAAGAAATGCAGTATTGAGCTATGACTTACCCAGGAATTTTTTATCAAAAACACCGATTCAAAAAGCAAGAATTGGGGTATCGTGTAATAATGTATGGATGATAAAAAGCCACGTACGTGGTATTGATCCGGAATCAGTATATGCTACAAACACAAATGCTACCGGATTTGAAAATGCAGGGTTACCGACAACCCGTACGTTCTTGTTTAATTTAAGTCTTAGTTTCTAACCAATGTTAATATTTAATAAAATGAAAAATATAATAACTAAATCATGTATGCTCACTGCATTTTGCGTGCTGTTGGTATCATGTAAAAAATTTGATGAAATAAACCGAAATCCGTTGGCGGCAAGCACCGACCAGGTACAGGTAGAATATTTCATTAACAGTTCAATTATCGGGGCTCAAATGGATCCGCACATTGCTGAAAGGATCTTTGTATTGTATTGGGAAGTCGCCGGTCATACATCTTTCAATGGCACGGGCCTTTCTGCCGGAAATTATAACGACGGCTGGTCGAGTGATTATTATGGCGGTGGCTATATGTCCGGATGGCTCAACGCGGCTAATTCAGCGATACAGGTAGCCCAGGAAAAAATTGCAGCGGGAACATCAAGGTCCTATACAAATAACTTATTACAGGTTGCACGCATATGGCGGGCTTACCTGATGAGTGAATTGGCAGATTTGTTTGGGCCTATTCCTATTAATGGCTTCCAGGGAGAAAACCCTGATTTTGCAAGTGTAAAAGATGTATATTATTTCATGCTTGCTGAATTGAAGGATGCAAGCGGTAAACTTGATGTAGCGATTACAAACCCTGACGAAGTAAAAAAACTTGATCCTGCGTATCAATATAACTACGACAAATGGAAAAGATATGCTAACTCACTGAGGCTTCGTTTGGCAATGAGGTTGTCAGAAGTAGATGCAGCTAAAGCAAAAACTGAATTTGAATCAGCCGCAGCAGGAATATTGTTAACTGCAACCGATCATACATTTCAGATTGCAGAAAAAAATGGATGGGACGCATTAACCGGTGAAATGACCCGTGAATGGAATGGCCATTTTATGACTGCAACTTTAAATACTTTGTATACAGGATTGGGCGGAGTAAAAAGCCAGGATCAATTGGCTGCATCTTACCATCCTTATATCAAACCTGCAAATTATGTCGGCTTAAAATTCGATCAGCATTTTCCTGCTTCTACTAATTTTCCAATGGCTGGTTACTGGCTGGATGGCCTGCCTTATTCAATTGATCCCCGTGCTTATAAAACATATATCATGCCCGGTGATTTTTCCAATCCAAACTTCAATACTTATCCAAGCTGGGATAACAATGCAGAAACAACAACAAGAAATCTTTTAGATGCATCAGGTGGTATAGCAAAATCTATCGATGCAAAATTTACCTGGAACGCATACCCTGGTGGCGATTGGGGGCCAAAAGGTGCAAGAAACCAGGTAAGACTTTTTGAAGGCACTATTCCACGTCTGTCTCACCAGTTCCGTGCCAGTGGAAACAAAAGAATATTTTTTGCGCCCTGGGAAACTTATTTTCTTCTTGCTGAAGCAGCTGAAAAAGGCTGGACAGTTCCTATGACTGGGAAAGCAGCTTATGAAGAAGGTATCAAAGCAAGTTTTGCTTATTGGGGAGTATCTTCTTTTGCCGGTGCGTACCTGACATCTACGGATTATAACAGAGCGGGTACCTCTGTAAGTTGGGATCATACAACAGAACCTGGAGCAACTTACAGCATGGATTATAAAGATGGTTATACCAATGCTCCGGGTACAGCTACTATAAACTATCCAAAAAATGATCTGTATAAAAATGGCTCGGTGAGAAATGATAAACTAACAAAGATCATTACCCAAAAATTTATCGCACAGGTTCCCTGGGTGCCATTAGAAGCATGGAACGACCAAAGAAGATTGGGTTTGCCATTCTTTGAAAATGTAATGGTGGAAAATCCGCTGCCTAATCTGCCAGCTCTGAACTCAGGTAATTACATGACAAGCAATGTTAAGTTTTTCCCACAACGTGTAAGATACCCATCTGGTTTGAAAAACAGTAATGCAAATGGTTATACACAGGCTGTAGGATTTCTGGGTGGGCCAGATGAAGTGCTGACACCGTTATGGTGGGCTAAGAAATAAAAACAAACTATTCGAAAAGTAAACTGAAGGACATAAGCATAAGCAGTTTCAACCGGCCATTCCTGGTCGGTTTTTTTTCTAAAAGAAGGCATTCATCAAAATGTAATGTAAGATTGGTTTGAAACGCTTCAATAAAAATTTGCTTCCCTCGTAAACCGACTGACCATGCAAATCCTTCTGGTTTCTTACCTTCGCACCCTTGTTCGCCGAAGCCTCGTTTGAAAAAGAGACAAAGGCGAATCATTAAATCAAAAAACTATAATTAATCATGAGCACAGTTAGAGTTGCAATCAATGGCTTCGGACGAATTGGCCGGCTGGTTTACCTCCAGATATATAAAATGGATGGTATTGACGTGGTAGCGATCAATGACCTTACAAGTCCTAAAGTT
>CBFGXP010000029.1:0-24881 GCA_965652775.1 uncultured bacterium | reverse complement strand
TGAAGAATTAGTAACGGAGATGGTAACTGTTAAAGGAAGGCCAATAATCAGCGCTATAAAAGTTATTCGCCACCAGCCAGGCGACTCTTCCACCCTGCAGTGGTATATGGATTTTAAGCTTAGATGGTATCCCTGGGAAAAATTCAGATCCCTTTTTTTTGAGAATATTTATGGAATTCAAATGGAGCAAGGACTTGAAAACCTGAAGCAACTAAGTGAAGGGAACCGCTCGTCAATTAACTAACTTTGATTGTGCCCTTATCATTATTTTTAGTAATAAACTTTTAGTATGAAATGCGCCCCGGCAAATATTCTCTAACACAGTTGAATATTCAGGGCGAACTTCACCGGCCAAAAAACAATAAAATATAATCAAATGAAACAATTACTTTTTGCAGCAGTGTTATTTATTTCTTTGGGTGCATTCGCTCAACCTCCAAGTCCTCCGGCCACAGCTTCCGGTACTACCGAAAAAGGCACAACTATAACTATTAATTACAGTCAGCCTTCCGTGAAAGGAAGAACGATCGGAAAAGATCTTGAGCCATTGGAAGGAAAGGTTTGGCGTACAGGTGCTAACAAAGCCACCGTGTTTGAAGTAAACAAGGATGTAAAAATCGAAGGGAAAGATTTAAAGGCGGGTAAGTATGGACTATTCACATTAGTGAATGGCGATGAATGGACCATCATCTTTAATAAAACCTGGGACCAGTGGGGTGCATTCGGTTATAAAGAAGCGGACGATGCATTAAGGGTAAAAGTAAAAGGCGGCAAGACAAAGGCTTTCAGTGAAAAAATGACTTTTACTGTAAACAAGAACGGGAAAGTATCACTGATGTGGGGCGATAAGCAGGCTGACTTTGATGTAAAATAATTAACCGGGGAGACTGACCTTTCCCATTGTAACCGAAGGAATTTTATTTCTTCCTTTACCCACATTAATTTTTTCGCCGCAAACACATTCATTAGCAAGCAGTGCAAACAGCACTGCTTCTTTTGCATCAGGACTAATAGCCAGGTCATCCGTAGTATAAAACTTCATTCCCGGTAATTGCGATTTTATATTTTCCATCAATAGGGGGTTGTGCATGCCACCGCCGCTTACATATATAGAGTATTCTTCACCTTTGTCAATACACTTTTTAATGGCTTCAGCCGTTGTCCCGGCAGAAAAAAGGTTTAAGGTTGCCATTATATCTTCTTTGGTTATTGAACCCGTCGCTGATTTTTCTATAGCATCTTGTAAGTATGGAAGATTGAAAAGCTCAGGCCCGATCGTTTTTGGAAAATCACTTGCGAAAAATGAATGGGCCTTTAATTGTCTTAAAAGGTCATGATTCACTTTACCTTGTCTGGCAATTGCCGAATCGTCATCAAAATATTTTCCCGGGAAATGTTTTTGTACAAACGCATCCATCATTGTATTACCAGGTCCCACATCACTGCTGAAGATCTTTGATCCATCAAGATCTCCAGGAAGAAAAGTGAAATTGGCAATACCGCCAATGTTGAGCATGATACGGTTTTCTCCTTTTTTTGAAAACAATATGTAATCGCCGTATACAGCCAATGGAGCTCCTTCACCGCCTGCAGCAATATGTTTTTGACGGAAATCACTGATCGTAATAATACCCGTGTTTACAGCAATATGGTCACCATCGCCGATCTGTAGTGTTGCATTTGGAAATTTTTCCCTTCCGTGCAGAAATTTTGGTGCATGATAAATTGTTTGACCATGACTGGCGATAAGATCGACATCACTCTTTGTATAACCCCATTTTTCAAGGCAGGCGTTTATCATGGCAGCATGTTGGATAGCTACCCATTCGTTTAACAAACAAACCTTTTCAAGATCAGCATCGCGGCGGGAAAAAATCGTTTTCAATTCTTCTTTGAACTCAGGCTGGTAGACTGCGGTTTCGAATTCAATCAACTTAACTTCAGTATCCATACCGCTTCCTTTTATTTTGCAAAGCGCTATATCAAGCCCATCAAACGAGGTTCCGCTCATTAATCCAACTATGATCTTTTTCTTTTTGAGGGAGATGTTGTGCAGTTTCTTAATATCCTTCTTCATATTTTAAATATAAGTCTTTGCTGGCTTTAGTTGCAAAAGTTAATGGTTTGTGAACGTTTTTGCGGGATTATTAAAAAATTCATGCTTTTTTTTGCGGGTTTTAGAAAAACTACCTTAGTTTTAATATCACGAAACCAACATTGAACGCTTATGCTGAAAAAAGAACGACAAGAGTTCATCCTGCGTGAGATCAATCTTCATAATAAGGTTTTAACATCAGATCTCTGTGAAGCTATCAATGTTTCTGAAGACACTATACGTCGCGACCTATCAGAACTGGCAGAAACCGGTGATATCATCAAGGTGCATGGTGGCGCATTATCAAAATCATTTCATGTTTCATTCCAGTCAAACGGTGTTTATTCTCATGACAATAAAAAGCTGATCGCTCAAAAAGCTGTTACACTTATACGTGATGGCATGTTTGTGTTGACGACCGGCGGAACGACGATTATTGAACTTGCCAAAGCATTACCACAACATTTGCGTGCGACTTTTTTTACAGGAAGCCTACCTGCAGCAATGGAATACATTCAACATCCGAATATAGAGGTAATCTTTATCGGTGACCGCATTTCAAAAAATTCAAAGATCACCGTTGGGGGCGATGCTATCACAAAAATAAAACAGATCAACGCCGACATTTGTTTTTTAGGTATAAACGCGATAGATGCAGAGCATGGCCTTACCGATAATGATTGGGATGTAGTCCAGGTTAAAAGAGCCATGATGCAATCCTCCAAAAAAGTTGTGGCCCTCACCATTGCTGAAAAAATTGACTCGCTTCAAAAAATAAAAATTGCCGGGATCGAGGAATTGGATGCAATGATCACAGATATGGATCCGGGTGATAAAATTTTCGACGCGTATAGAGAAAAAGGCGTAGAGATATTATAACGATCCCACCCTTTGAAATGGATATGAAGTATACCATTTAATTATTCAAACAAAAAAACGTATGAACCGAAAAAAAATCTCAAGACTATTGTATTATCAATTGAGTCTTGCATTGATCCTTTGTTTTTTTTCCATGGTTTCCTTCGGCCAGGTTAAAATATCTGGTAAGGTAACAGGCACTGATGGTAAGGGACTTCCTTACATTTCTGTACAGGTAAAAGGTACTGGTATGGGGAGTTCGACAGACCTGGATGGTACCTACAGCTTTTTTGCTGATCTTAAACCAGGGCCATATACACTGGAGTTTACCGGGATTGGACTTCAAACCAAAGAGCAGGCGCTGACTGTTGGTAGTGGGAGTTCCTATACCTCGGACATAAGCATGGTACAAGACGCTTTGAATCTTGATGAAGTAGTTGTTATTGGTTCTTCATTGAGGCAGTCAAGGAAGCAATTGGGCAATACAGTGAATTCTGTAAATGCCAAACAACTCACCAACACCGGATCCGGTAATCTTGCTGCGTCATTACAGGGCAAGGTTCCGGGTGCTCAAATAACACAAACATCGGGCGATCCATCAGGAGGTATTTCAATAAGGATGAGAGGTACAAGTACGATAAAAGGGTCATCAGAACCGCTGTACGTTATCGATGGTGTAATTGTAAGCAATGCTACCACGAATGTTACCAACCTAAATGTAGCAGCAGGCGCCAGTGCTGAATTAGGGACTAATCGCCTGGCAGATATCAATCCAAATGATATTGAAAAGATAGATATCATTCCCGGAGCGTCTGCGGCCGCGATCTATGGTTCCAGGGCAAGTAACGGCGTAGTGCTGATAACAACCAAATCGGGAAAAACCGGGAAACTTAAAATTGATTTCAGTACAAGTATAATTTCTAATTCGTTGCGGAAAAAAGTTTATATCAGTACTTATGGAAAGCAATTCGGCTCAGCAGCACTAAGGCTGGGGAACATAAGTGACGGTCCCGGTAATGTTATTACCTATACAAGATCTGACGGTCAGACCAGGAAGTTGTCCACGGACCTTGTAGACGTAACACGTTATGATTACCAGGATCAGATCTTTCAAAAAGGACTAGGCACGGATAATTATATTTCTTTAAGCGGAGGATCAGAAAATACGAAATATTATTTTTCGGGTGGATACTATAAAAATGAAGGCATCATTAAGAATACAGATTTCAGGAGATTTAATTTTAAAGCAAGGGTTGAGCAAATAATCAATGAATACATAACTGTTATTGGGGGTATCGCTTATACAAACAGTTTTTCTAATGAAAAACCAAATGGAAATGTCTTCTGGAGCCCGATCAACTCTGTAAATATTACTAATAATCTTTACAACATTGAAGAAAGGGATGTTAACGGAAATCTTAAGGGTGTAGAACCTACAAGGGTTAATCCGTTGAGTGTAATTGAAGATATGTCGTTAACACAAGCAGTCAGCAGAACAATAAGCGATCTTCAGATCAAAATTAAACCCACAAGAGGATTAAGTATTGATTACATTCTCGGCATTGACAATATCAGCCAGGAAGGAAGGAACCTGATCGAACGATATCCTTATATATCAGCACAGGAAGGGCTGGGCTATGTTGGACATGCTTTTGCAAATACTTTTTTAATTAATAATGATGTAAACGTTTCATACCAGGCGAGGCTCAAAGATTTTTCTTCGCTCACAGTTGCCGGTTTTAATCATCAATATCAAAAAGTAACCGGATTATTTAATGAGGGAAGAGATCTTCTAAATGGAATCACAACCATTAATGGTGCAGCAGTTAAGCTTGATCCACGATATACATCAGATCTCAGGCAAATATTTGGTGCTTTCTTACAACAAACTTTTGGATATAAGAATATATTCTTCCTTACTGGTGCTGTTCGGGTTGATGGAAGTACTTCTTTCCCTGAAGAAACCAGGGAATATCTATATCCAAAACTAAGTGGCACATGGTCGATTAGTGATATGGATTTCTGGAAAGGCACAAAGAATAACTGGTTTTCCTCTGCAAGGCTAAGAGCTTCGTGGGGATTGGCAGGTAATCTGAGTGGTATTGGTTCTTATGACAGATTTTCCACCTATCTCGCAAGCAATATAAATGGAGTCGCCACCTATAATATTAATACAGCGTTAGGAAATGCATTTATCGAACCGGAAAGATCAAGCGAGTTTGAGGTAGGGACCGATCTTTCTTTTTTGAATAATAAATTGGGGTTGGTATTCACCTACTATACTAAGAAAATAGTTGACAATACATTGTTGGTGGATAGGATACTTGCTCCATCATCCGGTGGTAGTACAAGAGTTGAAAACGTTGGTAATGTAACCAATGAAGGATGGGAGCTGGGAGTAAAAGCAACCCCTGTATCAGGTAAGGATCTTACATGGAACATCCTGGCTTCGCTAAATCATAATAAGAATTTAGTTACGGCTTCCAGCCAGGTAACTCCTATCTTCCTTGCTAATGCAGGTGGTTCGCCTTCTGCTATTTTAGCCGGATACCCGGTTGGCGTTTTTTATGGCAATTATTTTGAAAGAGATAAATCCGGCAATCTGACATTAGATGCCAGTGGAAGACCAATCGCTGCTGTAAATAACCCCGTAGATAAAGTGTTATTGAGACAAGCTTTGGGAGATCCAAATCCTGATTGGATAGTAAGCTTCAGTAATAGCCTGGACTATAAAAAACTAAGCTTTAGTTTTTTATTCGACGGAGCGTTAGGACAGGAAGTGTTTAATGCAGACAGAAGAACCAGGCAAGGTGTCGGAATCGGCGACTATTCTGAAAAAGAAATAAAAGGTATTTTACCAAGAGGCTATATTTTCAGTATATACAACACTGAAGAATGGCGCGTTGAAGATGGTTCTTATATCAAGCTCAGGGAGGTCGCTTTATCTTACCAACTTCCATCATTTGTTAAGTTTATTAAATCATCTTCTATCTCCTTAGTTGGAAGAAACCTGGTAAGCTTTGATAATTATGACGGTTATGATCCTGAAACCAATGCGGGGGGTAACAGTTCAGTGTTAAGAGGGATTGATTTTGGCAATGTACCAATTCCAAGAACATACCAATTAACCTTTAGAGCTGGTTTTTAATCTTAAAAAATTAATACAATGAAAATGTTACGAATAAAACAAATCACTTTATTGCTTTTTACAGGAAGTCTGGTCCTTACCACTTCCTGCAATAAAGAATACATTAATCCAAGTACAGCATCCGAACCAAGTGTAACCACCAGTGTTGATGGATTGATGAATCTATGTGCGGGTTTGCAAAGAAGGTTTACTATTGGGCGGCAAAGTCCATTATATACTGCACCTATCGCAGGTGGATACACCGTGTTTGGATTGTATACTTTAAATATTGGCAATACTGCCGAAAAAGAACTCGAAACCGGTAAGGGTGCAGTAACCCGGAATAATGCGATTGTGATACAATTATGGTCGCAGTGTTTATTAACGAGAACAGAAGCTGAAACGGTGCTGAATAATTTAAGTGTAGCTGGTGATCCTGCTGACAGGGTTGGATTAAAAGCCTATGCAAGTATTTTCTATGCATTAAGCATGGGAACTCTTGTTCAATTCTTTGAAAAAATTCCTTTAACAAACGGAGATAATGCAGAATTCAGTCCGAGGGCAGATGCGTTGCAAAAAGCAATTACAGCTTTAGAAAGCGCCGATGCAGATCTGGCAACCACAACACCAAGTGCAAAGTTCTATTCCAAAGTACCGGCAGGTATTGACGTCAAGAACACAGTAAAAGCGTTGCTTGCACGGTATTACAATATCCAAAGTATGATCACTGGAACATACAATACTGCTTCAGGTAATAAAGCATTGACATATGCAGCTGCAGCAAGCCTGACAGTAAAATCTGAATTCAGGTTTTCGGCAACTACAACAAATCCATTGGGGGAGCAGAATGTTTCGGTAAACGTTTTTGGCGCCATTGACTCAACTCTTGGTTTAAGAAATGGGTTAGCACCAGTTCCTGCTTCTTCAGATCCCCGCGTTGGTTTCTATATTAGCAGGTTAAATGCAACGACATATCCCCTGAAAGGATTTGCACTTGAAAGAACAACATCTTACCCTGTTTATCTCCCAGGTGAAATGCTTTTGATCATTGCGGAAAACCATGCTCGCCAGGGTTCATTCGCCCAGAGCAAGACAGCATTGGATGCTGTTCGTACCAAGACTACAGATATTTACGGGATCGGTGCTGCTCAGCCACCTTATAGCGGTCCGTTAACAACTGCGGATTTGTTACAGGACATCTATAAGCAAAGGAGACTTGAAATGTATTTAAGCGGTCAGGAGCTTGAAGATAGCCGGAGGTTTGGTCGCCCCGCACCTAACACACCAAACGAGGAAAGAAACAGAACATTTTTTCCTTATCCATTTATTGAGAGAGATAACAACACAAATACACCTGCCGATCCAACAATTTGAGTTTTTCTTTTCGCAGTTAATATAAGCAGAAGGGCTACCAGGGTTGGTAGCCCTTATTTTATCTATGTCTAATCTCAATATCTTCTTACTCTAAAAGTGGCCGATACGTTGTGGAGATTGTTATTTGATTTTTCCCTGAACTGTCCTGTAAAATTTCCTTCTATAAACTGACCCACTGCACCATATGTTGTAAAGGTGACATTGAAAGGCGTTACCAGTGTTATTGAGGAATCATCATACTGATTTGCGGTCATAAATATAATAGGGAAAGTTCCTACCGTTCCTCCCTGTGTGTAGAAATCAATATTTATGTTTGGCTGGCTTATTCTGAATGCGTTGACAAATGTGACGGGTTGAGATGTTCCATTACCAGTTGAAACAAAAAAGGAATCTGCAGGTGAAGCTGAACTTAAACTATAATTGATCCCATCAAGAACATAATCAATATAGCTGACAGACGATGTGCCACATGCAGAAATGGCGCCTGTATTTACTGTTCCCGTTGAGGCCGACCCGGTCCATGGGCTGCTGCTTTGTTGGTTAGTTGTATTATCTACGGCAACGACTTCAATTGGAGCGTTACTGTTTGAGCATCTCGTAATAGTGAATGAAAAATTACCATTGGTTATTTGACGATTATAATATTGTCCTTCAAAATACACAAGGGCGTTGCCATTGGTAACGGGCTGATTGCTGCAATTCACAGCACTGCCGGTGACCTGTAATGTATGTAATGGAGAAAGTGTAACAGTAATATTCCCAAGATTTGTATTTGAGCTGAACGGTCCAATGTTTTTCGAGTAAATAGGTTGATTACAGGTATTCAACACTTCAAGAAGTAAAGATTCGTTCGCCGGAACTAGTCCGCCAACACGGCCAAGTGAATCAGTATAACCATAACTGGAAGCATCACTTGACCGGCTAAGTTTTACCAGTACATGGCTCAGGGGTCCAGCTGAAGTATTTATGTTCATTTCAAGAAAAACAGTTTGATCACTTACATCACAATTCCAAAATGAAAAATGACTGACATCGCCTTCATAAAAATCGGTCCCTTTTATTGCATTACCTTCCTGTTTCCAAAGACCTGTAGGTTCGTCAACCGACCAAAGAGGAATTGTGGCTGGCGCAGTTGAACGTAATGATGAAGGAATGGTGAACCTGAGTTTTGCTGTTTTGCCTCCAGCGATCTGCAACTGCTCACCACCATTACCTTCAAGATCCACAGCCAGCATGCCAAATGATTTTAATAAAACACGGGAATTACTTGCATCAATTCCCTGGAAACTTCCGGGAACGATCTGTGCAATATCTGTAGAAGTAGGATCGATGACAGCTGCATAAACCTTTACACTGCCGCTATACGATTGATTAGTTGATTTTACTACAACACCAGATGCTGGTAAAGTGATCCTGGAATTATCGGGAAGATTGACCGAGCCACCGCTCGCTGCATCTATACTTCCAATTAAAGCTTTCGGCACAAGTTTTAGTTTAACAAAATTTGTATTGTTTGCTGAAGCAGAAAAAACACGGTAGGCTTTGAAAAAGCCGGTTTTTTCGACGGTAACTAAAGAAGCATATTTGTCAAGCTGTATATTGTTAAAACGAAATACACCGCGACTGTCCGTAGTTGTACTGTTATTTCCAGATCGGACGGTTGCCCCCGCAACAGCATTATTACTGTTATCGATCACTTTACCGGTTACGGTTCCGGTTATCGGTGTGGGGTTTATTGTAGTGCCAGTACCACCAGGCGAAGGGTTATCATCCTTAACTTCTTTTTGACATGATAAAAAAGAAATTGAAAAGAGGAGGCAGGCAACAAGGGAATTGGTAGCTATTCTCATGGCAGAAATTTTCAGTTGGTAAAAATAAGTAAAGCCTCTGACGGGAATGTTATCAAATAGTTTAAAATTTACAATGCAACGGAATGAAAAAAGGCGTTGTCAGAGGTTGTAACTAGGATAATGGATACTCAAAAACTGGTAAAGGAATGTATCAGGGGAATACCTGCTGCCCAACGGCAGTTATACGATCATTTTGCCGAAACGATGCTGGGGATCTGTTACCGTTATACAAAATCAATGGATGATGCCGAGGATGTATTGCAGGACGGGTTTGTAAAAGTTTTCAGGAACCTGCATCAATATAAATATGAAGGCGAACTGGGAGGATGGATCAGAAGGATCATGGTGACCACGGCGCTGAATTACCTGAAAAAAAATTCCCGGTACAATCACGACTTTTCTTTTGACAGTGAAAACCTTCACCCGGTGGCCGATGATAACCCGGAGATTAAAATGACTGGTAAAGAACTGGCAGAACTGCTCAGGCAATTGCCGGTAGGGTACCAAACAATCTTCAACCTGCATGCAGTAGAAGGTTTTAGTCATGTGGAAATTGGAAAAATGCTGGGTATAAATGAAGGAACATCAAGATCGCAGTATGCAAGGGCAAGAGCATTATTGATCAGCTGGATAAAAAAAAATGATCAGATAAATTTTAAAACGGGTGCATATGCCGGAAAATGAATTTGAGAGAAAAGTTTCGTCCGAGATGCAGGAACTGAGGTTTAAACCTTCAGAGAAAGTTTGGCTGCAGGTGGAAGAAAGAATACGGGAGAAAAAGAAAAGAAGGGTCTTTATTATTCTTCTCTTTTTCGCAGGTCTTGCATTGCTTGGCTATTGGCAACGCAATAATCTTTTCGGAGAAAAGGGCACGGGCATTATTAATCTTGAGAAACAAAATGAAGAAAACGCTATACCAAAAAAAGAGTCCGGCAATTCGTCTCCAAACGATCCAAATACAGGAACAACCAAACAACAGGAAACAAGAAACGAAACTGATAAAGCCGGGACCGAAAATTTACCAGTTGTTGAACCAGGTCTTGATAAAAAGAATACCGGAAATACAAAAAATGACATTCAAAAGCTAAAGAGTACTACAAAAAAAGAAACAAGTGTTAATCCGGCGCCTGAAAAAACTAAAATAAAAGACGGGCTTGTCGTTGCAACCCATAAAGTTACAGCCCCACCTCAAAAACAAAACCTTGTTGTTGCAAATGATAAAACTAAAGACACTGCTCTTTTAAATGAAAGTAAAGAGATAATAAATGAAGACGAGATCAAACAAGCCGAAATAAAACCAGTTGATAACAAAATTGATTCTACCAAAACCGGCGTCATTGAACAGAAAAAAAACATTATGGCAACTGACGATTCGCTTTTAAAAAGAAAAGCGAAAGATTCCGCAGCTGCAATAGTTCAAAAAAACGCTTCAGAGAAGAAATGGAAATGGGGCTTGCATTTGACGCCAGGTATATCCGCCTTAAATGGTAATAGCATTTCTTTGGGTTCTTCAAGATCCGCTGATGCGAATTATTATCAGAGCCCTTCAGGAAGCCCGACTGGTGGTCCCCCGGTCAGGCAAGAGCCTTCTGAGGTTAGATCCGGTTTTGCTTTCCAGGCCGGGACATTTGCACAGAGAGAACTATCACCCCGTACCATTATTTCTTTGGGTTTGCAGTATGGTTATTATAGCACTCATATTAGTATTGGGAACAAGAGAGCCAGTTCTACACCTAATAATCAAACGGCCAGTGTAAGTTTTGCCAATAATAACGTGTACAATGCAGGGGGTGATACAATCAAATACACAAACCAGTATCATTTTATCGAGTTACCATTTAATTTTCACTGGCAGTTGAACAAGAATAAAACCAAGCCTTTTATATGGAGTACAGGGTTTACCATGGGGCAGCTAATTGCAAATAATGCACTCATGTATGACACTGCTTTCAACGGCGTTTATTATAAAAATAAAAGCCAGCTAAATAAGACACAGTTCAGTTTGTCAACCGGTTTTTCATGGACAATAGCCAATAACCAGCAGGCGCAATGGAGCATCGGGCCTGTCGTTAATATTCATTTGAATAAATTATTTGAAAGTCCTTTTGAGAATAAAAAATATTTGTTTTTTGCTGGTGTTCGGGCCAATGTTCTTTTCAATCAAAAGAAATAATGCAACGTTATATAACTATCAGTTGTCAAACCTAAAATTGCTTTTATGAGAAAAATAATTCTGCTCCCGTTCTTAGCGATCACAGTTTTTGCATTGCAATCCTGTCTGAAGGATAATGTAACTAAAACCTATTCGATTTTCGAACCCATTTACAAAAGCAAATCAGAAGTGCTTTCTGAAATAAAAAGCAGCACGCCTGTTTCTATATCTAATCCCGGCAAAATTTATATGTATGGCAGCTATATTTTTCTTAATGAGGTAAATAAAGGAGTGCATATTATCGATAACAGCAATCCTGCAAGCCCTGTAATAAAAGCTTTTATCAATATACCGGGAAACGTAGATATAGCAGTGATAGGTTCTACGCTTTATGCTGATTTGTTTACTGATCTCGTTGTTATCGATATCAGCAATCCGTTAAGTGCAACTTTGCAAAAAGTCGTACCCCGGATTTTTCCTGAGAGAATCTATGCCGCAGGTTTTGTTGAAGATTCAACCAAAGTAATTGTGGGATGGACAGAAAAGTTAATAAAAGAAGATGTTAACAGGGCTCCGGCAGGCTGGGGATGGATAAGAAGAGATGCGCTATTGTCAGTTAGTTCCGCGCCTGCTGGTAACAGTGGCGGCGTTAAGTCAATAACGGGGATCGCAGGTTCTATGTCCCGGTTTAGCATCGTCAATAATTATTTATATGCAGTTAATAATTCAAGTCTGAAAGTGTTAAGTATTTTGAATGTAAACGATCCACAATTACAGAATACTGTCGGTGTTGGCTGGAATATCGAAACCATTTATCCTTTTAAGAACAAATTGTTTATTGGTTCTTCAAATGGCATGTTCATTTTTGACATTTCAAATCCATCCGCTCCTGTACGCGAAGGATCCGTTGCACATTTTCGTGCATGCGATCCTGTAGTAGCAGATAACGATTTTGCTTTTGTAACGTTGCGTGCAGGTACATTTTGCCAGGGTACCAATAACCAGCTTGATGTGATCAATGTTCAAAATGTGCGTTCACCCTGGCTTGTTAAAACTTATGGTCTTACAAATCCACATGGCCTGGCCAAAGATGGCGATCTGCTGTTTGTCTGTGATGGCACTGACGGATTAAAAGTGTACAATACTTCAAATGTATTTAACCTTCAATTGCTGGATCGTGTTAAAAATATAGAGACTTATGATGTGATAGCCTGGAATAACAAGTTATTGGTGGTAGCAAAAGGAGGGTTGTATCAATATGACTATACAAATCCTTCAAGCCTCTCATTGATCAGTAAATTGACAGTAAATAATTAATGATGAAGAAAATTATTTTAATGCTGGTTCTATTCGTCATCACAAAAAATGAAGCTCCGGCACAGGATAAAAAAGAAAAAAAATTTTTCGCCTCGCAAATTTCAACTGGTATAATTGAAGGAGAACAGGGCACAAGTTTTCATATTGAAACATTAAATGGGGTTCGCTATAAAACATGGTTTGGAGGTATCGGTGCCGGTCTTGACTATTATTACATCCGGTCTGTACCTGTTTATCTTTCTGCAACAAAATATCTTTCACCTCGTAATCATAGTTTTTATATCCAGGGCGATGTAGGCTTAAATTTTGCCTGGGAAAACGATCAAATGGCGACCTGGAACGAGGTAAGTAGCGAGTTCAAGCCTGGTGTTTATTGGAATGGCTCGGTTGGTTTTGCAACAGGCCTTGATAAAAAGAATTCCTTCACATTCGGATTGGGTTATTCACATAAAAGTTTAAAAGAGGTAAAGGAAATTGCAATCATGTGTTTTAGTCCGCCTTGTGAAAACTCGTTTGAAACTTATAAATATAATTTAAAAAGGTTGACGTTGAGGCTTGGCTGGCAGTTCAACTATTCCCGTTAAGATTGCCTGATGAATTTTAAATTCCGTTGAATACCGCTGTATTTACTGCGGCGTAATGGTGAATCTTTAAATAATGTTTTAAATTTTTCTTCTGTCATATTCTCCCATTCTTTGGTGGAAAGATTCAGGATCTCAGGTATTGGCGTAAATTCAATTTCGCTGTTTGGTTTTGAAAAACGATTCCACGGGCAAACATCCTGGCAGGTATCACAACCAAACATCCAGTTATCGAATTTGCCTTTCATTTCACCAGGTATCAGCATTTCCTTTAACTCAATGGTAAAATAAGAAATACATTTACTGCCATCCACAACTTTATCGGGTAAAATAGCATCAGTGGGACATGCTTCAATGCAGCGCGTACATGTACCGCAATAATCTTTTGCAAACATTTCGTCAGCTTCAAGGTCAAGATCCGTGATTAATGTCGCAATAAAAAAGAAAGAACCCATTTGTTTATTGATCAAATTCCCGTTTTTGCCTACCCATCCAAGTCCACTGCGTTGGGCCCATGTTCTTTCAAGTACCGGCGCACTATCAACAAACCCACGTCCATGGATCTCGCCAACAGTTATTTTCATTTGATCGATCAGCGTATTCAATTTTCCTCTGATGACTTCATGATAATCTTTGCCATAAGCATATTTTGAGATTTTCAGCGAATCTTCATGTTGTTTTTCGGCTGGAAAATAGTTCAACAATAAAGTAATTACCGATTTTGCGCCCGGTACCAGCCTGCTGGGATCGACACGCAAGTCAAAATACCTTTCCATGTAATGCATGTTCCCATGCATGCCTTTATTGAGCCAGGTTTCAAGTCGTTGCGCATCTCCATCAAGTTTAGTGGCTTTTGCAATACCACAAAAGTTGAAGCCCATGTCAGCTGCCAGTCGTTTTATTAATATAGTTGGTTTTTCTTTCAATAGTTAATCCAAGTCAATGTTATTTCTTTAAAAAATTAAAAAATACGAAGGTAATTTTTTAGGTTAGTGGCAGTAAACCCTACACCATGACAAGACTACTTCTACCTATTATTGGTTTATTATTTTTTTTAACTACACAGGCACAGGAAAAATCTCCGGTAAAATTCGGAAAAATATCAGCAGCAGATTTTAAAAATTCTGTTTACAGCATTGACAGTAATGCATCGGCGGTAATTATTGCTGACATCGGTTATTCGGCCATAGTGGGTAATACGAGTGGATCGTTTTCTATAGAATTCAAGCATTTTAAAAGAGTACATATTTTAAATAAGAATGGCTACGACCTGAGCAATGTAGAAATACCTCTTTTTACTGATGGTAAAAATGAAGAAGAGTTAAGAACCCTGAAGGCATACACTTACAACCTTGAAAACGGTAAAGTCATAGAATCAAAGCTGGATATAAAAACCTCTGTTTTCAAAGATAAAATCAGCAAAAATCACCTTGTCAAGAAATTCACTTTTCCTGCCGTAAAAGAAGGATCGATCATAGAATATGAATATACCGTTGCCTCCGACTTTATTTTCAATCTGCAACCATGGGAATTTCAGGGAGCCTATCCCAGGCTTTGGACGGAATATGAAGTTTCGATCCCTGAGTTTCTTTACTATGTTTTCTTATCCCAGGGTTTGCAATATGACTTTATAAAAACACAAAAGACGCGGCAGGAGAATTACAGGGTGAGTGATGCCAGTATTGGGGTTAAGTCGGAGACATTTACTTTTACTGCAGGAGTTACCGATCATCGTATGGTAATGAAAAATGTGCCTGCTCTTAAGGAAGAAAGTTTTACATCAACGCTGAACAATCACATTGCAAAAATAGAATTTCAATTAGCTGAGTTCCGTCCTCCACTAACGCCAAGAAATATAATGAGAAGCTGGACTAGCGTATGTAACGAACTGCTTAAGGATGAGAATTTCGGCGAACAACTCAACCGGGATAATAGCTGGATGAATGAAGAAATAAAAGTTGCTGTAAGAGATGCAAAAACGGATCATGAAAAGGCAACGAATATCTACCAATATATTCAAAACAATTTCACTTGTACAGCTTATAGCCGTTTGTATACCGATCAACCACTGAAAAAAATATTAAGTGATAAAAAGGGAAGTGAGGCCGAGATAAATCTCTTACTTGTGGCCATGCTCCGAAAGGCAGGAATAATAGCAGACCCCGTAATGCTAAGCACAAAATCACATGGGTATATATATCCCGTCTACCCGATAATGGGCAGGTTTAATTATGTATTGTGCCGTGCAACTGTCAATGGTAAAACTGTTTACCTGGATGCGAGCCGGCCCCGATTGGGCTTTGGTCGTTTGCATTGGGAGTGTTACAATGGCCATGCAAGGGTAATAAATCCTGAAGCCCTGTCAGTAGAGCTTAATGCAGATTCGTTGTCAGAAATGAAAATGACATCGCTTATGCTTTTTTCAACCGACAAGGGTATACAAGGCCAAATGCAGCAAACTCCTGGCTATTATGAATCCTATTCATTGCGCAATCGTATAAAAGAAAAAGGACTGGATGAACTATTTAAGGGTATTAAACAGGATTTTGGTGCTGACATTGAAATACTGACTCCCCGGGTAGACTTTCTCGATAAGGTAGATGAGCAACTAAAACTTAATTATGAGGTAAAGTTGAATCTCGAAGACAACGATATCATTTATCTGAACCCTGTGTTTGGTGAAGGGTATAAAGAAAATCCTTTTAAATCAGCACAACGCTCATATCCGGTGGAGATGCCTTATACGTTTGATGAGCTTGTTTTACTCAGGATGGAAGTGCCGGCCGGATACGAAGTTGATGAACTACCCAAATCAATAAGAGTAAATTTTGATGAGGAAGGCAAAAGTTTTTTTGAATATCTCATTGAAAACAGAGATGGCGTTATCTCGTTCCGTTCAAGAATTAAACTTATACGTACTTATTATATGCCTGAAGAGTATGATATCTTACGGGAATTTTTTTCCCTTATCGTTAACAAGCATAATGAGCAGATAGTCTTTAAAAAGAAAAAATGATCCATGAAACGATTTAGTGTAACAAGTTTCTTTCTATTGGTTTCTTTTTTAGCCTTTGCGATTGGTGGTGAGTATGGCGTGGCAGGCATACCTGATTCATTAAAGAAGAATGCCAACGCGGTAAAAAGAATGGAGGAAGAAAGATTTACATTAAAATCACCGGGTGAAGCTGTTTATTATCGTAAGTATGCGCTTACTATTTTAAATGAGAACGGAGATAAGCATGCCGGATTCTATCATTATTATGATCGCTTTGTTGAAATAAAGAATATTGAAGGGCGGTTATTTGATGCAAACGGGAATAAGATAAAAGAACTTAAGAATAAAGACATCCAGGATTTCAGTGGCGTAAGCGATATCAGCCTTATTGATGATAATCGTGTGAAGGTTCATAATTTTTATTATAAAGTTTATCCATATACTGTGGAGTATGTACTCGAATTGAAACACAACGGTACCATGTTTTACCCTTCATGGTCACCCGTAGAAGATGAATACTTTGCCGTGCAACAGAGCAAGTTCATTTTTGAATGTCCCCTTAATTATGAATTTCGGTATAAAGCATTCCGTTATAATGGTCCGCCTTTCGAACAATCAACAGACAAAAAAAGAGCAGTCTGGGAAATAAAGGAAGTGCCTCCGATTGTGCGGGAGTCGTATTCTCCTTCACTCAGGCACTTGTCAACTTTTGTATTGCTTGGTCCCACTGAGTTTGAGATGCAAGCTTATAAAGGCAATATGAGAACCTGGCAGGATTTTGGAAAATTTATTTATACACTGAAGCAGGGTCGTGATGAATTGCCACCACATATCAGGCAAAAAGTGCATGAGATCGCAGACGCTGTTTCTGATCCGGCAGAAAAAATAAGATTATTATATGAGTATATGCAGAAGAACACCCGTTATGTAAGTATACAGTTGGGTATCGGCGGCTGGCAGCCTTTTGATGCAAAATATGTGGCAACGAAAGGATATGGTGATTGCAAAGCATTATCAAATTATATGTATAGCATTTTAAAGGAAGTGGGAATTAAATCTTATTACGCCGTGATCGGCGCTGGCCGGGCTAAACCAAATTTTGAAACAGAGTTCCCTTCTTCACAATTCAATCATGTTATCCTTTGTGCAGTTATTAATAATACTGATTCGGTGTGGCTCGAATGCACAAGCCAGACAATGCCTTCGGGTTATTTAGGTGATTTTACCGATGATCGTTATGCTTTGCTAATAGATGAAAACGGAGGTAAATTGGTCCAAACGCCAAAATATGGATTAAGAGAAAACCTGCAGCAGCGAACTATAAATGCAAAGCTCGAAGAGGATGGTTTACTCACGGCTAAGATCAAAACACACTATTCCGGCATTCAACAAGATCACCTGCATATGCTGATAAATAATCTGTCAAAAGATAAAGTAAAAGAGTACCTGGACGAAAAGCTGGCGTTTGCAACTTATACGGTTAACAATTTTGAGTACAAAGAAACTAAAGGGATGTTGCCCACTATACAAGAAGATCTGTCAGTAAATGTGGATCACTATGCCACCATCAGCGGGAGAAGATTATTTATTGACCCCAATATAATGACAAAGTCACAACGTAAATTAAAATCGGGCGAAGAAAGAAAATTTGATATTGATCTTGATGTCGAATACACTGATGTTGATAAGATCGAGATCGAGATCCCAGCTGGTTATAAATCAGAGTCGATCCCACAAGACGCCGTGATAGAAAGTAAATTCGGAAAATATAGTTCGACTGTAAAACTTGAACAGAATAAGATCATTTATTTCCGCCGTATGGAGCAGTTCAGTGGGCGGTTTCCTAAAACTGATTATGGCGAAATGGTAAAATTCTACGATGCAATTTATAAGGCCGATCGTAATAAACTTGTATTTGTAAAGACTGCCCAGGAAGAAAAAAAGCCCTTCTGAAAATTGTTGCTTTTCCGGAAACAAACGATGTTAGATGTCGGCACTTCGCTGTTCCTGGTATTTTATGATTTAAATATTTTGTCGGCTATTTTTCAATATTTTCATGTTTCAAACCAACTGGAATGGGGCAGCTTGCAACCAGGGACCTGATCGTGTTTCTTTTTTATTTTATTATAGTAGCCGGTTATGGCTACTGGATCTACCAAAGAAAAAAGAACACACATAACGACTCAAAAGATTTTTTTCTTGCCGAAGGATCATTGACGTGGTGGGCTATTGGTGCTTCATTGATCGCCTCCAATATTTCTGCAGAGCAATTTATTGGTATGTCCGGGCAGGCATTTCAGCTGGGATTAGGTATTGCCTCTTACGAATGGATGGCTGCACTCACGTTGATCATTGTGGCTATTTTTTTCATGCCTCTTTACCTGAAAAATAAGATTTATACAATGCCGCAGTTTTTGCGGCAGCGCTATGATGGGAGAGTGAGTACAATAATGGCGGTATTCTGGCTCATGTTGTATGTCCTGGTGAACCTTACTTCGATTATTTATCTTGGTGCGCTAAGCCTGCAAAACATGCTTGATGTTCCTTTCTTTTGGTGTGCCCTCGGTCTTGCGGTGTTTGCCATTTTTATTACACTTGGAGGAATGCGGGTAATTGGCTATACTGACGTGGTACAGGTGTTTTTTCTTGTGCTTGGTGGATTAGCTACAACTTATCTTGCTTTGGACCTTGTATCTCAAAGTATGGGTCAGGGAGCGGGCGCCTGGGAAGGTTTACAATTATTAAAGCAAAAAGCTCCGGAACATTTTCATATGATCTATAATAAAGGTGAGAGCCTTGTTTATAGCGGGGAACCGTCGGGTGGTCTTGTTCCTACAAAGGATCCATGGCAGGAACTGCCCGGCCTTGCTGTTTTGATCGGAGGTATGTGGATCGCCAACCTTAGTTACTGGGGCTGTAACCAATACATCACACAAAGAGCATTAGGTGCGAGTTTACCAACAGCAAGAAAAGGATTGTTGTTTGCTGCGTTCTTAAAATTATTAATGCCTCTTATTGTTGTACTGCCAGGTATTGCATGCTATGTTATTTTCAAAAATGGTGGCAACGAAGCGATCACACAGGGAATGAGAGTAACGGATGTTACCACCGATAATGTGTTTATCAAACCTGATAATGCGTATTCCATTTTGCTGAATTTATTGCCTGCAGGGTTGAAAGGACTTGCCTTTGCTGCATTGACAGCGGCCATCGTTGCGTCGCTTGCTGGTAAGGCAAACAGCATATCAACTATTTTTTCATTAGATATTTATAAAAGATTTTTTAACAAAGAAGCTTCAGACAAGAAAGTAGTAGCTACGGGCCGGTGGGTCATTATTGTGGCTTTTGTAATTGCTTTAGCGATAGCCCCCGCATTAAAAAGCTTTGGTCAGGGTTTTGCTTATATCCAGGAATTCACTGGTTTTATTTCTCCAGGTATCCTTGCCATGTTCCTGATGGGTTTTTTCTGGAAGCGTTCCAATTCGAATGGTGCATTGGCGGCAACAATAATAAGCATTCCACTATCGGTTCTTTTTAAATATACAATTCCTTCTATGCCATTTATGAACAGGATGGGAGTTGTCTTCATTGCATGTGTTGCATTGATCATTTTATTTGGATTGCTTGATCCCAAATCAAAGGATAATCCGAAAGCATTGGAGGTAGATAGTTCTATGTTTAAAATGTCACCAGGATATTTAGTGGGAGTTGTGATCGTTTCTGCTATATTAGCGGCTCTTTATATTGTTTATTGGTAAAAACTATGAAATATTTAATTGGATTTGATATCGGTTCTTCATCAATAAAAGCAACACTGCTTGAGATTGCTTCAGGCAAGACCATTGCTGCTGCATTTTCTCCATCGTCAGAAATGCCAATGCAATCTTTACAACCCGGTTTTGCAGAGCAAGACCCCGACATGTGGTGGACAGAATTGGTGAATGCAATTAACAAACTACATCAGCAGGTTTCTTTCAATGGCGATGAAGTTGCCGCTATTGGGATTGCTTACCAGATGCATGGCCTTGTTTGTGTTGATAAAAATTTAAAACCGTTAAGGCCATCTATAATCTGGTGCGACAGTCGTGCCGTGAAGATCGGTGATAAGGCTTTCGAAGAACTGGGAGAAAAATATTGCCTGAAAAATTATCTCAACTCACCGGGAAATTTTACGGCTTCAAAACTCAGGTGGGTTAGGAAAAATGAGCCCGATCTATATAAGAAAATTTATAAGATCATGTTGCCGGGTGATTATATAGCTATGAGATTGACCGGTGAACCTGCCACTACTATCTCGGGTTTAAGTGAAGGGATCATGTGGAATTTTAAAAGGGAAAAGATCGCTACCGATTTGCTAAAATATTATGGTATAGACAAAGAACTGCTTTCACCATTGGTGCCAACATTTGGTGAGCAGGGAAAGCTTTCAACAACTGCTGCTGAAGAATTGAAACTAAAGGCCGGTATTCCGGTTTCTTATCGTGCAGGTGATCAACCCAACAATGCTTTCTCTTTAAATGTGTCACAACCCGGGGAGGTTGCCGCTACTGCTGGTACGTCGGGGGTTGTATATGGTATCATTGATGAACCTAATTATGATCCAAAATCAAGAGTAAATACGTTTGTTCATGTCAATCATTTAAAAAAAGATCCTCGCTATGGTGTTTTACTTTGTGTAAATGGCACGGGTATTTTGAATAGCTGGCTGCGTAAAAACTTTTTTGGCGATTCATCTTATGAACAAATAAATAAGGAAGCATCTATGGCGCCGAAAGGTTCGGACGAACTTTTGATTTATCCTTTTGGTAATGGCGCAGAACGGGTACTTGAAAATAAAGACCTGGGAGCTGTGATGAAAGTGCTTCAATTCAATCGTCACAATCGTGGCCATATTGCCCGTGCCGCCCAGGAGGGGATCGTGTTTGCATTGCACTATGGTGTTGAAGTAATGAAAGAAATGGGAATGAAAATTAAAACCGTCAGAGCGGGCCATGCCAATATGTTTTTAAGTGAAGTATTCTGTTCAGTATTTGTAAATACTACCGGCTGCGATCTTGAACTATATAATACAGATGGCGCCAGCGGCGCTGCAAGAGGTGCCGGGATAGGAGTTGGAGTGTATAAGAATTTTGCTGAAGCATATTCTTCAATGGTAAAAATAAAAAGCTATTCACCCATCAAAGAAGACCAGGAAATATATGCATCAGCCTATAACAAGTGGAAGAAACAATTAAAAAAATTGTAGCATGATGCATGAGACCAACTCGTATGGAAATTGGGAGAAGAGATGGCATCCGTTACGAAGAGAATGGGTGGTATATGCGGCCCATCGTAATAGCAGGCCGTGGAATTTTGACAAGAAAGAATCGACAATTACATCACCTGAATACGATCCCGGCTGCTATTTGTGTCCAAATAATAAGAGAGTAAGCGGAAAGAAAAATGCTGATTATGCAGATGTATTCATTTTTGAAAATGATCACCCGGTCGTAGGATTAAATTCTCCTGCTATCCCGGAAGAATTTCAAAGCCAGCACGACGACCTTTATAAAAGAAGCCAGGCCGGTGGTATTGCAAAAGTGGTTTGTTATGATCCGCGCCATAATATTACATTAAATGACATCAGCGTTGATAAGGTGGCCAATGTTTTCCGGGCATTGCGGAAAGAGATGAATTTTTTCAGTAAACATGAGACGATAAAATCAGTGTTGATCTTTGAAAATAAAGGGGAGATCGTCGGTGTGTCCAATCCACATCCGCATTGCCAGATCTATGCAGTGGATTTTATTATTAATGTAGTTCAAAAAGAGTTAGCTGCTGTAGCCGAATATCAAAAAGGAAAAGGAAGAAATATTTTCAGCGATATAATTGCAGCAGAACAAAAGGATGATATAAGGATCATTGCGGAAAATAAAGGAGCTATTGCTTTCATTCCTTTTTTTGCAAGATTTGCTTATGAAACTTATGTGTTCCCCAAGAATCGTCATGCAACGCTGATAACAATGAATGAGGAAGAATTGTACGATCTTGCAGAGGTTTTTCAAACAGTCACAAAAAAATTTGATGCAAACTTTCAAAGTAGTTTTCCATATGTATTGGCATTTGCACAAGCTCCGGTAGATGGAAATGATTACCCCGATTATCACATGCATCTTATTATTTGTCCGCCACTGCGTCAGCCGGGAATAATGAAATACCTTGCAGGCCCTGAAACCGGCGCCGATACTTTTATGGCGGATACAATGCCGGAAGAAAAAGCCGCTGAACTCAGGAAGATCAATCTATGAAATGAAACATAAAATTTTTGAGGTAATTTATTTTAATACCGATAAAATCTTATGTTGAATTCCATCTGACAAAAATCAAAAATAAAAAAAATCAGATGAAAGATTTTTTTTCAACAAGTGAATTAATTATTTCAGCTACGGCGCCCGGTCGTATGGACGTCATGGGTGGCATCGCAGATTACAGCGGATCGCTACTGTTGCAAATGCCAATTAAACAATCTACAACTGTCAGCATTCAAAACCGTGAAGATGGAGTATTTCATTTTAGAACAAGACTAACTAAAAAGGAAACTACGGATTTTATAATTCATGTTTCAGCGATAAAAGACAGGTCACTTGCTGAAGCAGGCGAGATCATTAAATCAGTGGTGGGTGGTGACTGGGCCGTTTATGTTATGGGATGTTTTCTTGTTTTGCAGAAAGAAAAGAACGTTGATCTAAGCGGGGCAAACGTTTTTATTGAATCAAATGTTCCCTGGGGAAAAGGAGTTTCATCCTCGGCAGCCTTGGAGGTTGCCACCATGAATGCATTGAACCAGCTTTATAACTTGTCACTGAAAAAGGAAGAGCTTGCAGTGCTTGCCCAAATGGCCGAAAATTTAGTGGCAGGTGCTCCCTGTGGCTTAATGGACCAGTTGTCATCACATTTAGGACAGAAAAATAAGTTACTGCCTATGATCTGTCAGCCTCACCAGGTTGAAAAGCCCATCACTGTTCCAAAGGGAATAAATTTCAGTGGGATCGATAGCGGTATTCGTCATGCCGTGAGTGGTGCATCATATAGTGATGTGCGTACTGCGGCTTTTATGAGTTACACAATTATTGCGATACATGAAGGAGCTACCATTGAAGAATTAGATCTTGCAAAAATTTCCCGGGATTGGAGTAAGCTACCCTACCAGGGATTTTTAGCTAACATCCCTGTTCCCGTATTTGAAGAGAAATATATTTCCTTATTGCCTGAAGAGATATCAGGCAAAGATTTTTTGTCCGAATACAAAGTTTCTATCGATACAGTAACGACCATCAATGAAAACAATATGTATAAGCCTGTTGTTTGTGGTTCACATCCAGTTTATGAAAATTCAAGAGTGAATGAATTTAAAGTGTTACTTAAGCATTTTAAAAAAGAAGTTGATAAACATGCAGCTTTAACTCAAATGGGCAAACTTATGCTGCAAAGTCATGAAAGTTATTCTAAAGTCGGTTTGGGAAATGAGTATACTGATAAGATCGTTGAGATGGTTCGGGAGGCCGGTGCGGGCAATGGTGTATTCGGAGCCCGGGTTTCCGGTGGTGGCAATGGCGGAACAGTATGTGTTTTAAGTTATGGGAAAGCGGGAAAAGATGCAGTAAAAGAAATTTATTGGAAATACAAGAATATGAAGAAGCAAAAACTATTTTTCTTTTCAGGAAGTAGTCATGGAGCTTATACTTTAAATCAATACATTTGAAACCAACTTTTGTTTATGAGAAAAAGATCGATCATCAATTTTTTACCAGCAGTTTTTATTTTATTTCTGAATTGCACTTCTGCTACTAAGGATGCTGCGGATGCGGCGGACCTTGTACTCAACAATGCAAAAATTTATACCGTTAATAAGAATCAGCCTGAAGCTGAGGCCCTGGCTGTGAAAAGCGGAAAAATTGTTTTTATTGGGAGCAACAGCGAGGCAAAAAAATATATCGGCGATAGTACTGAAGTAATTGATGTCAAAGGACAATTTGTAATGCCCGGTTTTATAGAAGGTCACGGGCATATACACGGACTTGGTTTGTCATTGACAAACCTGAACCTGATGAATGTAAAGAACTGGGACGAGATCGTAGCAATGGTAGCTGATGCCGCGAAGAAAGCAAAACCCGGTGATTGGATCATTGGTCGCGGGTGGCACCAGGAAAAGTGGAACCCGGCACCGGCAAAAAATTATTTGGGCTATCCTTATCATGAGGAGTTAGATAAAGTTTCTCCCAATAATCCGGTTTATCTGTCACATGCAAGCGGGCATAGTGCTTATGTAAATGCAAAGGCGATGGAGCTTGCTGGAATTACTTCCTCTACAAAAAACCCTTCAGGTGGTGATATTGTAAAAGATAAGAACGGTGAGATAGTTGGTGTGCTGGCTGAAACGGCCCAGGGACTTGCCAGCCGGGCATATGGTTCATGGGTAAATCAACAAAGCGCGGAAGCGCAGAAAGCAAAATGGGCCGAGCGTATGAAACTTGCTGAAGACGATTGTTTGAA
>CBFGXP010000028.1:0-25431 GCA_965652775.1 uncultured bacterium | reverse complement strand
GAAGGCGTAACAAAAAGAGCTGACCTGATCACCAATAGTATCTATGAGAACTATGAATTACAGATAGATTGGAAAATTTCCCCTAAGAAAAATAGTGGTATAATTTATATGGTGACAGAAGAGAACGGCGCAAGTTATGAGTCTGGGCCCGAATACCAGCTGATCGATGATACGGGATACCCGGCCAAATTACAGGACAAACAGTTAAGCGGTGCTAACTACGACATGCATGCACCTTCAGCAAAAACTGTTAAGCCTGTTGGTGAATATAATCATACCAGGATCGTAATTAATAAAGGACACGTTGAACATTGGCTTAATGGAACCAAAGTGGTCGATTACCAGCTATGGACGCCGGAATGGGAGCAAACAAAAGCAAATAGTAAATGGAAGGATGTGAAGACCTATGGTATGTCAAAATCAGGACATATTGCATTGCAGGATCATGGCGGCGGAATTGCGTTTAAGAATATAAAACTAAAACCGCTCTGATCATTTTTTAAGCCGGTTAAGCTTTTTTCCTTTCTCAACAAAGGTTTCCACAATACCTCTTGTTTCCAGGTCAAGACGGATAGAAATAGTGTACCATGGGATTGATCGTTTAAAGCCAGGCATCTTTTTGCGGATGATCTTTACAACATCATCTGATAATTCAGTAAATGATTTCCCTTTACTACCTTTCAGACTTTGAATAATAGCTGCCTTTACGGGTTCATAAATAGCAGAATCAAATTTCATTTCCCTTTTAGTTTCAGGATGTGTGATTACTGTTTTATTTTTTATTGCTTTTGCCATCACTATCTTTTCTTTTTAAAAAAATCTTTCATTAGTTGTGCACATTCTTCTTTCATAATGCCATAAATTATTTCCGTTTTCTGATGAAAAGGCCAATTGGTTCCCGTGATTCGCTTGTGCCCATTCTTTTCATCATCTGCTCCCCACACTATTTTACCAAGTTTGCTCCAATACATCGCCCCGGCACACATCAGGCAAGGTTCAATAGTGATATATAATGTTGCTTCAGGCAAATATTTACTCCCCAATAAATTGAATGCAGAAGTTAATGCTATCATTTCTGCGTGAGCGGTAGGATCATTTAGTTTTTCCGTCATATTATGACCTCGGGCAATGATTTTTCCATTTAATACAACAACGGCTCCGATCGGTATCTCATCTTCATCAAAAGCTTTCCTCGCCTCCTTTAATGCCTGGCTCATATAATACTCTTCTGTCATATTTTCCTCGATCGGATAATAAATTTAAACAAACACACTAGTAATATAAATTAATATTGATCCGCGGGATACTCGATTCTTGCTTTTTTTCTTATCCTATCCAGCATTTCCATTAGTAGTAATGTATCGGTGTGTGTCATCACAGAGCTTTCAATTAACCCGTTTTTCAAACATTCATTTACATGTCTTGCTTCATATTGATAGCCAAACCCCGCCTCTTTTTCAACAGGAATGATTTCTTTTTCTCCCGGCAGTTGTCTGTATAATTGAATCGTGGTGGATGGTTCGTAAAATCTTGTAGTAAGGGTAATGCACCCTTCATTACCATTTATTTCAGCCTGTATCGGCAGATTGGTAACAAATGATGAAAATAATTGTGCCATTGCCCCATTGTTATATTTAAACAGGACAGCAACTTGCTCGTCAACCCCTGTTGGCGCTGGTGTCATAGCGGCTTCAATATCATCAGGCTTACCTAATACAGATAGCGCAAGAAATACATTATAAATCCCAATATCAAGTAAAGTTCCTCCTCCAAGCAAAGGATCAAACAATCGCTGTGGAGAACTACCTGATGTTTTAAAACCAAAATTTACAAGCACACTTTTTATGTCTCCAAGTGTTTTTTGCTGCAGTAGTTCCTGTAATTTTTTATAATGTGGTAAAAATTTTGTCCAAAGAGCTTCCATTAGAAAAACCTTTCCCTCTTTAGCCGTTTTGATCATTTCTTTCGCCTGCCGGCTATTTATAGCAAATGCTTTTTCACATAAAACTGCTTTATTGTGGTTTAAGCAAAGCATCGTATGCTCATAATGATGGGAATGAGGCGTCGCAACATAAATAACGTCTACTTCATTGTTAGCCGCCAGCGCTTCGTAATTATTATGATGATGCTTACAAGGGAAATCTTTAACAAATAATTCCAGTGTTTCTTTATTGCGACTTGCAATCGCCGTTAATTCAGCATCAGCAACCAAACGAAGATCTGTTGCAAACTTTCGTGCAATGCGGCCGCATCCCAGTATACCCCATCTTATTTTAGATTTATTCATGACAGTAAATTAAGGAATGATTGTAAATTACAGCTTATAACTATTCATATGCTCTTATCTTCTTTACAGCATCTGCGTGATCATTTTAATTCCGGTATTACCAAAGATTACATTTACAGGAAGGAACAATTAAAAAAACTTAAAGCCTCTATATTAAACCATGAGCAAGACCTGTACGATGCCCTGTTTGCTGATCTGAAAAAAAGCCCGGAAGAAACATGGGTAACTGAAACAGGGCTTGTGTTAAGTGAATTAAATGCTGCCATTAAAAATCTTCATTTATGGATGCAGCCCGAAAATGTAGAAACCAATTTGCTGAATCTTCCCTCAAGCAGTAAGATCTTAAAAGAGCCGTTGGGGGTTGTTTTAATTATCGGCCCCTGGAATTATCCTTTTCAGCTTTTAATAAATCCGTTAATTGGTGCCATCGCCGCAGGTAATTGTGTTGTCTTAAAACCAAGTGAATTTGCGCCCGCAACAGATGCAGTGATGAAAAAGATCATTGAAGATGTTTTCCCCGGCAAATATGTTTTATATATACAGGGTGAGGGCGCCCGGGTAATTCCTGAAATGATGAATAATTTTGCATTTGATCATGTGTTTTATACGGGCAGCACTGTTGTTGGAAAAATGATTTATAAAATGGCTGCCGAAAAATTAGTACCTGTTACCCTTGAATTAGGGGGCAAAAGTCCCTGCGTTATTGAGAGTGACGCGAATATCAAAGTAGCAGCACGCCGCATTGCCATCGCAAAATTCTCGAATGCCGGCCAAATGTGTGTGGCGCCGGATTACGTGCTTGTACACGAGTCAATAAAAGAAAAATTTATTTCGGGAATAAAAGAAGCAATAAACACTTTTTTCAGTGATAGGCCCCAGCAAAGCTATAACTATGGAAAGATCATTAACGAAAAGCAATTTGATAGGATAGCCGGTTATTTATCCAATAGGAAAATAATTTTTGGGGGCCGCATGGATAAACAGAATTTATTTATTGAACCTACGTTGCTCGGCGATGTGAATATTCATGACGCTGTGATGAAAGATGAGATCTTTGGGCCGGTTCTTCCGGTCATTCCATTCAAAACGAAAGGAGATGCACTAAAAATAATAGAATCCCATCCAAACCCTTTGGCATTTTATGTTTTTACATCAAGCACTGCAAAAGAAAAGGATTGGCTTAACAGTGTAGCTTTTGGTGGTGGATGTATAAACAATGCCAGCTGGCATCTTACCAATCATCATTTGCCCTTTGGCGGTCGGGGTTTCAGTGGTACAGGAAGTTATCATGGCAAATATTCATTCGATACTTTCAGTCACAAAAAGTCCGTGATGAAAACGCCAACCTGGTTTGATCCGGCCATTAAGTATCCGCCTTTCAAAGGAAAACTGAAATTGTTTAAATGGGTGATTAGGTGAGTGGTGGATGGTCAATGGGGAATAAGAATGTTATCCCGCACCTTCCTAACGATTTGTAAATTGTAATTAAAGTAATCTATTCCGCATGAATAGAAAAAGTAAAATACCAAGGTTTCTTAAAAAGCTGTTCATAGCTTTGCTGTTGTTTTTAATTGTATTTAGTGGTTATGTGTTGGTTGTAACACGAAATGTAAAAGACATGACGATAAGACAAAGAGTATTGAAAGCTGTTTATCCGGCATTCACCTGGTGGGGACGAATTTCCGGGAAAAATAGTAAGGTATTTGTTAATGAATCTGCTGCTAAGCCCTCGCAACCTATATACGATCTTTCGATAAACTTAAATAATGGTGATTCAATCCCGTTATCAACGTATAAGGGCAAAAAAATATTAATTGTAAATACCGCTTCCGATTGCGGCTATACTGATCAATATGATGATCTGCAAAAACTCTATGATGAAAATAAAGATCGTTTGATAGTTATTGGTTTCCCTGCTAACGATTTCAAAGAACAGGAAAAAGGCACCGACGAAGAGATTGCACAATTTTGCAAATTGAACTACGGGGTTACATTTCCATTGACAAAGAAAAGCTCTGTAATTCCTGGCCCTGAACAGAATCCGATCTTTCAATGGCTGACTGATAAAAATAAAAATGGCTGGACAAGTAAAAAGCCAAGCTGGAATTTCTCAAAGTATTTGATAAATGAAGAAGGTGTGCTGGTGAATTATTTTGACCCTACGATTTCCCCCACAGGCAAAGATGTAACTGAAGCCATCAAAAAATAATTTTTCACTTAAACGAATTCAAGGAATGACGTACAATGATTGGATCGGCACGGTCGGAATCGGTCTTGTGCTGCTGGCGTATTTTTTAAATACCATGAAATGGATCCCCGAGAATGGGAAATTTTTTTTTATCCTTAATGTAATTGGGGGCGCATTGAGTTGCTATGCAGCTGTGTTGATTAATTTTATTCCCTTTGTCGTATTAGAAGCCATCTGGACTATTGTGTCGGCGTATGGATTATTTACACGGCGGCAAACTAAAATTGCCTGATCTCTACGCAGAACACTTCTCGTGGTAATTTGGTAATTCAATAACCATTCTTTCAAATTGATAATCTGAATAGCTATGTATTATTTCGTTCAGCACCTCATCAATTTCTTCCACAGTTTTTAAGGTCACCAGTTTGTTCCTGTATTCTTTTATGTTGGGCATCCCTTTCAAATAATTTGCATAATGACGGCGCATTTCATTTACGCCAACAACAGGGTTCTTCCATTCCACGGAGCGATACAAATGCTTGCGAATAACTTCAATTCTTTGTTCGATCGTCGGCGCCGGTAAATGTTCACCAGTTTTAATAAAATGTTTTATCTCGTTGAAGATCCATGGATATCCGATCGCTGCACGGCCGATCATAATCCCATCAACACCGTATCGGTTTTTGTATTCCAATGCTTTTTCAGGAGAATCAATATCGCCATTACCGAAAACCGGGATCTGTATGCGTGGATTCTCTTTCACTTTAGCGATCAGGGTCCAGTCGGCTTCGCCTTTATAAAGCTGTGCTCTTGTTCTGCCATGAATTGAAATCGCTTTAATTCCAACATCCTGCAATCGCTCCGCAACTTCTTCAATGTTCTTGCTGTTGTCATCCCAGCCTAATCTTGTTTTGATCGTTACAGGGAGTGAAGTGGATCTCACAACTGCTTCTGTAAGTCTTACCATCAGATCAAGATCTTTAAGTACACCAGCACCCGCTCCTTTGCTTACCACTTTTTTTACCGGGCAGCCAAAATTGATATCAACCAGGTCAGGATTTACTGTCTCGCAAATTTTTGCACTCATTGCCATTGCTTCTTCATCACCACCAAAAATTTGAATACCAAAAGGACGTTCTTCTTCACTGAAATCGAGTTTCATTTTACTTTTCATCGCATCACGTATCAACCCTTCGCTTGAGATAAATTCGCTAAACATCAGGTCAGCGCCATTGTCTTTGCACACGGCACGGAACGGCGGATCGCTAACATCTTCCATAGGGGCAAGAAGTAGCGGAAAATCGGGAAGTTGTATGTTTCCAATCCTTATCATAAATTCCTGAACTTGAATGAATAATTATTAATTAAATAATTATCAATTGGTACCTACATTTGAAGCGGCAAATTTACAAATCAAAAGCGAGGAGTTTTATTAATATGTCATATTTTAAAAAGACCCATCCATTTCTGCAATTAATCATATTTGCGGGGATAGCAGTAGGTTGTTTTATGATCGTTGGATTTATTGGCACAATGGTGCTTGCAAAGGTCACAGGCATAGACCTAATGGTATTAAGCGATCCTGACAAATGGGATTATTCAAATCCGGCATTTCTCACTTTTGTACGCGGTATGCTGGTCTTTCAATTCATTGGCCTATTTATAATTCCCGTTTTTCTTTTTGCAAGACTTTCTGATTCTAAACCGGGACAATGGCTTGGATTAAGGCCTGCAATGCCCCTGTATTTTGTTTTAGGAATAATTGTCTTAATAGTGGCACTTCCTTTTGTTGACTGGACAGGGACAATTAATCGTCAACTAATACCTGAAACCACATCGATCGGCAAGTGGATGAAGACAAGTGAAGAAGCGGCGGCAAGGCAGATTGAATTCCTGCTAAAGAGACATACCATACAGGATCTTTTGTTTAACCTCCTGTTTGTTGCTGTTTTTGCCGGTGTGGGTGAAGAATTATTTTTCAGAGGCGTAATTCAACGATTGTGTATAAAAATATTTAAGAATGCCTGGGCAGGTATTCTTGTGGCGGCATTTGTATTTTCGGCTTTTCATTTCCAGTTTTACGGGTTTATCCCAAGATTTATCCTCGGTATTTTACTCGGTTTGATCTATTGGTACAGCGGCAGCCTCTGGCCAGCTATCATAGCTCACTTCGCTTATGATGCTTTCGCGGTCATAATGATCTATTTTAATCCGGCATTGGCAGAGCAGGATAGTGTCAGCCTACCACTAGGCAATCAAACGGTGCTGGCGGCCATTAGCGCTGCATTGGTTATAGCCATCATAATTGCAATGAAGAAAAGATCAACGAATAATTATGCAGCAGTGTATGCAAGGGATAATATCGACGATTCAAACCCTTTTGGATTATTATAAGCTATCACCCTATTCACTATCGTTCAATACATGGCATTTAACTGGAAAACATTTCGAACAAGAACATTGACAGCGATAATCTTTGCTGCGGTTATGCTGGGAGGGATATTGTTGAATCATTGGACTTTCCTGATCTTGTTTTCTGTTATTCATTTTGGTTGTTGGTGGGAGTATCTGAATTTATTGGAAAAAATCCACAACTTCACTTATCATCGGTATACACGTTTGGGATTTATGCTATTAGGCTTTGCTCTTATGCTGTGGTTTTGTGACCCTGCTTTTGAAATAAATAATTATAGTTTTAAAGATAATTTTCCATTTCCTGTTTCTGTTGCCGGATTTGTAATGTTCGGATTAGGAATTTTTCAGACAAGAAAGATTAGTCTTAAAGCTTTTGGAACAGGAGCATTGGGGCTGGTTTATATTTCGTTGAGTTGGGGATTAATGCTGGATTTATACAATGAAATGGATTTTCACATTCATGATACAAAGTTAGTTATAGGCAGTTTTGGAATTCCTTTATTGATCATTATATCAATTTGGATAAACGATACAATGGCTTATGTTGTGGGCTCATTAATTGGAAAAACGCCTCTTTCAAAAATTTCGCCTAAGAAAACGTGGGAAGGAACAATTGGGGGAATGATACTCAGCATTGCCGTTGTGGGGCTGATTGCATTTTATGGGTTTTATTCATGGCCTCTGACAGTTTTTATACTGATTCTTGCAGCGATTGCTTCTACTGTCGGCACATTCGGCGATCTTCTCGAATCAAAACTAAAGAGAATGGCCGGTGTAAAAGATAGTGGTAACATCATGCCGGGGCATGGCGGTTTTTTAGACAGGTTTGATTCATTGCTATTGGCAACGCCTGCTGTGTGGATATTTGTTCAGCTTTTTTTATAGACAATCTCTTTTTAACTCTTTTCCTCCTTTAACCTCTTAGCCTATCTTTGCCGCATGACAATTCATAAGGAAGGCTATAAGAGTATTGCGTGGGCGACAATCTTGTTCGGTGTTATCAATATTCTATCATTTTATTTTATTAGCTACTCTTCGCCGGCGCTTAGCTGGCTCATATTCATCGGTACGTTCATCGTATTAATTTTTTTGATCTCTTTTTTCCGCATCCCGAATAGAAAATTGACAACCAAGGAAGATGCTGTAGTTGCACCTGCTGATGGAAAGGTAGTAACAATTGAAGAGGTGGAAGCAGATGAATATTTTTCGGATCGCCGAATACAGGTTTCAATATTTATGAGCCCGCTGAATGTGCATGTAAATCGTAATCCGGCAAGTGGCGATGTACTTTACAGCGAGTATCACAAAGGGAAATATTTAGTAGCATGGCATCCCAAATCCTCTACTGAAAATGAACGCCATACCGTCGTTTATAAAGCAAACGGAAAGGAATTACTTATCAAACAAATTGCGGGTGCAGTGGCAAAACGGATCGTGAATTATTTGCAAGCCGGCCAGCAGGTGAAGCAAGGTGAAGAAATGGGGTTTATCAAATTCGGGTCAAGGGTTGATATCTTACTTCCACTAAATGCTAAAGTACAGGTGAAAATCGGGGAAATGGTAAAAGGTGGAGTAACTATTGTAGCGCTATGGTAAAATGTGCTGATATGCAAATTTGCCAATGTGCCAATTGATTTCAAGCTTTAAGGGTTTTCTTTTCATTGTCATATCTGCACATTAGCTAATTGGCACATCAAAAGATCTCTTCCAATTCTTTCAGCGAACCCACCACATAAGTTGGTTTAATATCAATTGCGATGTTAAGGTGATTAATAAACACCTGGTCAATACCAGCCTTCATTGCACCCAGGATATCTACATCAATATTATCACCAAGCATAATGCTTTCAGATGTCTTTGCACCAGTTTTTTTAAGAGCGAAATCAAATATCTCTTTGTTGGGTTTTAGACTGCTGCTTCCTTCTGAGGTTATTACTTCTTTAAAATATTTATCAAGCCCTGAGTATTTCAATTTACTATGTTGTGTTTTTTCAAAACCATTGGTGATCAGGTGTAGCTCATATTTCTTATCCGTTAAATACTCAAGTATTTCAATAGCATAAGGAAACAGAATTGTTCTTGTTGGTAAAAGATCAAGAAATTGAACGCTCATTTCCTTTGCCAGCAAATCATCTGCAATTTTGAAGTCAAGTAATGCAAGCCACATCCTTTTAAGCCGTAATTCTTCTTGTTTTATAAAACCATTTCTATAGCGTTCCCAAAGTTTTTCGTTATGGTCCAGGTAGTTTTTATGAAAAAGATCAAAGTCGTTGATTCCCCTTTTGTCCAACTGCATTTTTTGATAGAGTTCAAGCAGCGTAACCCTTGCATTTGCCTCAAAATCCCAAAGTGTATGATCAAGGTCAAAGAAAAGGTGGCGGTATTTATCCCTATCCCCTAAAGGGGGATTTTTGTGTACCATGTTTGAAAATTAGTTAAGTAATTTGCAATCATAAGTATCAAAAATAAATGATGTCGGAGAAAGTAAAGAATATTCAGAACACCCCTTTAGGGGACGGGGGCCGGAATGTTATTATAACAGGTGCGTCAAGAGGAATTGGAAAGGCTGTAGCAGAAATATTTGCGGCGAACGGGTATGATCTCTTTTTAAGCAGCCGGAATGAAGTGGCTTTATATAAAGCAATGGAAGAATTGCAAACTAAATATCCTTCAATTTCCATAAAAGCAAAGGCTTTTGATCTTAGTGATAAGCAACAGGCAAAGGATCTCGGAAACTGGTGTTTGAAACACAAGGCTCCCGATATTGTTATAAATAATGCCGGCTTGTTTGAGCCCGGCAGCGTTCATAATGAACCAGAAGGGTTGCTGGAAAAGCAACTTGCGATCAATCTTAATGGCGCTTATCATTTGACAAGAACCTTATTGCCGAAGATGATGGAGCGGAAATCGGGTCATATCTTTAATCTTTGTTCCATCGCTTCGCTTCATGCTTATGACAATGGTGGAGCATACAGCATCAGCAAATTTGCAATCTATGGATTTAGCAAAAATCTACGGGAGGAAATGAAGCCACACAATATAAAGGTAACCGCCGTACACCCTGGCGCAGTTCATACGGATTCCTGGGCAGGGTATGATAATTCTACCAATCGAATTATGGAAGCAGAAGACATTGCTAAAATGATCTTTGCCTGCACACAACTTTCTCCCGCTGCCTGTGTAGAAGATATTTTGATAAGGCCACAATTAGGCGATTTGTAACCCACAAATCACAAATATTAAAATTCCTAATTCCAACTAAGTTGAATCTTGAATTGGAATTTGGGATTTGTCTTTGGAATTTATTCAGAATACTTATAACCAACGCCACGAACTGAATGAAAGTATTTCGGGTTGCGGCTGTCTTCCTCAAAATATTTACGAAAGTTCAGAATGAAGTTATCAATGGTCCTTGTGGTAGGATAAACATTATAGCCCCAGACCACCTGTAATATCTTTTCCCGCGGCACTACTTCATTCTTATTTTCAATAAGTAATTTTAAAAGCATCCCTTCTTTTTTGCTTAACTGTATTTTTTCACCCCGAAGTGTAGTAGCTTCCTGAGCTTTAAAATCAATAACATTGTTCCCGAAAGAATAGTTATTGCCGATCGTTTCTTTATCCTGGATCTTTTTATTCTTTTCAATAAGCTTCTGGACACGCAACAAAAGTTCTTCAAGGTTAAACGGCTTGGTCATGTAGTCATCCGCGCCTTTTTTAAGTCCAATCACTTTATCAGCGCTGCTGTTCTTGGCACTAAGAATAAGAATCGGCACTTCATTATTGCTCAGGCGAATTGTTTCTGTTACATTAATCCCATCCATTTCCGGCAGCATCACATCTAATATAATAAGATCAAAATATTCAGCATGCACCGCTTTTATGGCAGACCCGCCATCATAAGCTGAAGAGACCTCGTATCCTTCAAGCTCAAGATTCAGCTTTAAGGCGTCGTGAAGATTTTCTTCATCCTCCACTAATAATATAGAAGCTTTTGCATTTTCCCTACTCATAATACTATTTATGAAAATGGATCGCGAAATTACTGCCGGAAGGTACATTGTTTGTCACCGAAATGTCGGCATTATGATCTTCGGCAATCTTGCTGCAAAGATAGAGACCTAAACCCGTGCCTTGTGTTTTGCGGGTAGCTTCATCGCCAGTACGATAGAACTTTTGGAATATTTTGGCCTTTTCGCTGTCCTTAATGCCGATACCTTCATCAATTATATTCAATGTTACATTATTGCCGGCTTTACTGAGCTTACAGGTAATAGGCCTGTCTTTAGGAGAATATTTAATTGCGTTCTCAATAAGATTACTGATCATTAATTGAAGCAAGAGAGGATCGCCTGCAATTTCAATTTCAGGCTCAATGTTCTCTATAAATACTCTTTCCGGATAACGGCTTTTTGATTCTCTGACGCAATCTTTAAATAACGAGGAGAAATCAAGCTCTTCTTTTGGACCAACATAGCCGCCGCCTTCTAATTGGGATGAGAAAAGGATGTTATTGATCAGCGTATCAAGCCGTGAGGTTTCCTGCAACGTCATTCGGATCAGCTTTTTTTGCTTTTCCGCATCAAGCTGGTATTTCTGAAGTGTTTCAAGATTTAATGTAGCAACCGAAATAGGGGTTTTTAATTCATGTGTAATTGCCATCATAAAATTCTGCTGCTGGTATTGCATCATGAATTGTCTGCGTACAGAACGAAAAACAAAAAAGGCTCCAATGAGTATTAAGATCAGAAATGTAACTCCTTCAGCAATATACTTACCCGTATTTCTATCTGAATCGTTATCAATTTTCAAATACTGTTGTGTAAATATTTCAGGGGGTAGTGTGTGCTTTTTGGAATTTAGTTCGCTAATGCGGAGATCTGTTAAAAGCTGGTTTTGCTTTTCCAGGGTAATAAACCACCATACCAGCGCTGCCACTATGTATAAAAGTAGCAACCAGTAAATAATAGTGATGATCCTGAATTTCTTGCTGGCAGATCTCGCCATACCAAACCATTAATTGATTTTTTCGATCCTGATGCCGACATTCAAAATATGCTGAAGTGGATCTTCCCGCATAATATTTTCAAGCATTAATTTATAGGTACCTGCCCTTAACCTTACCGGGTCTGTAAGTTTTAATCGGTGTTCATAAATATCATTCATGCCAGTGGCCAGCCATCCCTTATCGTTTGTGGCTAACTGCAATTCATATAGTGCTTTGTGTAGCGTATCACCCGGGGGCTGCGAGTACAGGTTGATCCAAATATTATTATAATTATATTTTTCGGTATGCCTTATAACGAAGAAAACTTTATATAATGATGTAGTGTCTTTTATCGTAAAATTAAATTCGGGTTTGTAGTCATTTTTCCATTCGTGATTCTTAAGAGAGACATGTTTTTCGTATAAATCCGAAGTAGTACAAGATACAAGGCACAAGGTACAAGGCCCAAGAAAGAAAATTAATCTTATTAAAATGTTCATTCAACAAAGATATATGTAAGAGTAAAACTTGTAGCTTGAATCTTGACACTTGTGCCTTTACAATACATTCAGTATCTGCTCTTTTGCTTTTTCAAGTTCATCTTTCATCATTACTACGCATTTTTGTATTGTTGAGTCATACGCTTTGGCGCCTGTGGTATTTATTTCCCTGCCGATCTCCTGCAAAATAAATGAAAGCTTCTTTCCTTTTGATTCCTCCGTTTCGGCAAGTACTATTTTAAAATAATCGCAATGATTTCTCAGTCGCACCATTTCCTCGCTTATATCAATTTTTTCAATGTAATAGATAAGTTCCTGTTCCAGCCTGTTCTTATCATAATTCTCTTTGCCAGCAAATTCTTCCATTAATTTGGTTATATCATCACGAATAACCTGTTTGCGTTGTGGTTCCAGCTTTTGCACTTCCACTAATTGAGCTAGAATATTATCCACCCGTTGGAGCAGATCTTTCTCCAGCGATTTACCTTCATCATCGCGATGAATATTGAGGTCATCTATCGCTGCCATTATCACTTTTTCAAATGCTTTCCATTCTTCATCGGTCAATGTTTCACTGGTAGGCGTGATTACCTCAGGCAGTTTTACGAGGGTGCTTAAAATATTTGAAGGATCAAGATTCAATTCTCTGGACAGATCAGCTAGCGGTTGAAAATAGGCTTTTGCCAACTCAATATTGATGGTAACCGGTTTTGCATTGCCGGTTTCTTTTAAGCTTATAGTACAGTCTACGCTGCCGCGGCCAAGTTTAGTAGAAAGGATGCGACGAATATCAAATTCAAATGGTTTTAGAAATGCAGGAAGCTTTAATTGCAGCTCGAACTGTTTGCCGTTAAGAGATTTTATGTCAACAAGAAACGTTTTGCCACCCACAGATTTTTCAGCTCTTCCAAAGCCAGTCATCGATTTCAGCATGTAATTTTTTTTGAATGAAGTAAAGGTATTGGAAAAAGTTGACGCTTGATTAGTTAATAAAAGTTGATACAAATGAGTATTCTCCAATGAAAATAGTAAGGTATGTCTCGTTAACTCAAACTTCTCCAAAAAAAAATCTCCCCCGAAGATTCGGGGGAGAACTATGTGGATGGGTTAGTAAGTACCGGGAAATAAATTTCCCTTCACAATATTAGCAACATTTTTTTCTAACTAAAAAATTTTTTAAATAAATTTTATTAACATTTCACTTTTACCTGTGGATAATAGAATCAATGATCCATGATTCAAATCAAATGAAAGCCCACCATTCGTACAATGATCATTGAATAAATTTTAAAAGTAACATAGCTGTAATCCTTTGCAAGCCCTGGTAAGAGATGGCTGCACTCCGTTTTCTTATTGTATAAATGCATCGCAAAGCTTTTATCTTTGAAAAAATACTACACTATGCGATTGGATAAACCAGTTCCGGTGCAATGGATCGCCGAATTCATAGACGCAGAAATAGAAGGCAATGCCAATGGCAAGGCAACAGGTATTAATGAAATTCATAAAGTGGAAAAAGGTGATATTGTTTTTGTAGATCATCCCAAATATTATGATACCTGCATCAATTCAGCAGCAACCGTTATTATTATCAATAAGGATGCGGATTGCCCGGATGAAAAAACATTGCTGATCGTGAAGGATCCATTTGAAGCATATTTAAAACTGGTAAACTATTTCAGGCCCTTTAATCCATCATCTAAAAGTATAAGTGATTCTTCTTCCGTAGGCCGGGATACGGTGATCATGCCTAATAGTTTTATTGGTAATCATGTAAAAATTGGCAATGATTGTATTATACATCCCAATGTTACCATCCTGGATCATTGCATTATAGGAAACCATGTTATTATCCAGGCAGGTACCGTAATTGGGAGCGACGCATTTTATTATAACAAGAAAACAAACCGCGATATACATTATAAGAAAATGAACAGCTGTGGTCGTGTAGTGATCGAAGATCACGTTGAAATAGGCGCAAATTGCACAATTGATCGCGGGGTAAGTGGAGATACCGTAATTGGTGCAGGGACAAAGATCGATAACCTGGTACACATCGGGCATGATACGGAAATTGGGAAGAATTGTTTATTTGCCGGGCAGGTAGGTATTGCAGGAGCGACAAAAATTGAAGACGAAGTCATCCTTTGGGGCCAGGTAGGAGTAAGTAAAACGCTTACTATTGGAAAAGGAGCTGTTCTGTATGCACAGAGTGGTGCGCCGACATCACTTGAAGGTGGTAAAATATACTTTGGTTCGCCGGCTGTAGATGCAAGAGAAAAAATGAAAGAACTTGTTTGGATGAAACGCATACCACAGCTTTGGGAAAAGGTAATGGGAAAGAAAGTGGAAGGTTGAATGTTTAAAGTTGAAAGTTGCGGTGCTGGCGTCCTGATGCTTTCTCAAAGAATAACATTCAATCTTATTGTTCCAGTACATAATCATTCGGAACCTGGTCTGCAATATTTTTCCAACTCCAGTAACCAAAATTTATCCAATCTTTCTGATCGTAATAATAACCGTTTTGTTTTATGGTTATAACATCAAGGAGATCGATATAAGAAACCTGCACGCCAACATTCATTGGTAATTTATATTTTTTCAAGTATTCATTTTCGGGAGTTCGCTTAGTGTAAGTAATGCTTATCCTGGATGGAAAATAAATATCAATTTCACTAACTGAATCCGCCGGCGTGTACCAGGTAGTATCGTAAGGCTCCGTTATCTTATTAAATTTCTTATCATTCTCTTTGTCAAGTGAGGCAATTATAAAACCAGCTTCAGTTAAAGTGCTATCGTAGTAACTATGCATAAAATGAAGACGGCTTCCCAAATACGCCTTTTGCCTGTTCTTTTTCCAGATTTTGACACTATCTGCACTCCCGGTCTTTTCTTCATAAAAACCTAAACCCCTGTAACTACATAGATCCGTTTTGTACATAAAAAGAAAAGAATCCAGGTTATACCTGAGATCATATCCAAGTGCGTTGTTGGAAATAACCAATGGCGAGTCAGCCATTACTTTCAGTTTTTCAGACTTTCTGAAGTAATAAAATTTCAGCACATGGGGATTCGTTAATACACATTGAGAAGAGAAAGGAGTAGTGCCAATAAAATTCTCAATAAAGAACTTGCCATATTTTTGCCAACCGTCCTTTACCTCGTTACTACTGCGTATCACCACTTCCTCAATGCTTTTTTCTTCTTTTATCATTACGATTTCCAACCCTGTCGTTTTCATTTCAGGGCTGATGCGTATCAATTGTGATTTATAGCCCGTATAAGTGATCACAAGGTCATATCCGCCTTCTTTCAGGCTCATGGAAAATGAACCTTCTTTATTGGTTGCGGTACCCTGTGTTGTGTTTTGGCAAAAAACAGAAGCAAATGATAATGGTTCCCTTGATGCGGAATCGATCACTTTACCAGAAACTATAAAATTTGCCTGGCTGGATCCGGAAACAAAAGAAATGGTCAAAAGGGTGAGCAGGAATATATTTTTCATAGAATAACTATTGCCCGATAAAGATAATGCACTTATGGTTTTAGTTGCATATTGTTTACGGCCTCAGCGTAGTTTTTGCAGGCTTTTGTGATACAGTGCTCTAAGGAATTAAAGGAAAATCCCGGCATAGCCTTGAGTATTTTCTCGTTCTCCCAAAAAGTTTTACTTAAGGCGATCAATGCCGTTTCTTTTGTAAGGAGCGGCTTTGCACCTTTTAAGACAGATTTTAATTTTTCAATCCGCCATGCTATGCCGCTTAAAAAAGGAGTAGCCTCCCATGAAGGATGTTTTTGTCCAAAACCATCGGCCATAACATTAAACAATTTTCTGAATTCCCAGTTCTCATGGCTGATAATAAACCGCTCCTCCGTGATATTGCTTTCCATTAACAATACCGTCAGCTTCGCTACATCTTCAACATCAACAAACCCATTGACGCCGGTCGTATACCACGGAAAACCTTTATACATATTTTTAAAAATGGCACAACTGCTGTCATGCCAGTTTCCAAACCCAAGTACGGTGCTTGGATTTATGATCACGGCATCCAACCCTTCGCCCATGCCACGCCATACTTCCATTTCAGCTTTATACTTACTAATACCATAATGTGAATTCAATTTACTGGTGGTCCATTTCTTTTCTTCAGTCACATGTTCACCGGCAAAAGTTCGTCCCAATGCCGAAATGGAACTGATATGCACAAGCTTTTTTATTCCATTTTCAAGGGCAAGGTTAACAATGTTGGCAGTGCCGTCCACATTTGTATTGTACATCTGCCTTCTTTCTCTCTTTAAAAATGACACCAATGCGGCGGAATGGATAACAGCATCGACATTGGTCATGGCTTCATTAAGCGAGATGACATCCAGCACATCGCTCATCACCCATTCAACCTTGTTTAAAACGTCAGGGGAAATAAAAAAGGGAAGTTTATTGCTACGACGGATTGCACGAACGGGATAGCCTTTCTCAACAAGTGCTTTGATGATGTAAGCGCCGATGAAGCCGGTGCCACCCGTGACAAGGATCTTACTACCAACCCCTAAAGGGGAGTTTTGAAGATTCATTTAAATTGTAATTACCTGCAAACTTATGTGATGTGAGTGAATTGACTCGGGCACTAATAATTATAATAGCCTCTATTAGTTTTCTTTCCTAATTGACCAGTCTCCACTTTATCTTTTTGAATAGAAGAGGGTCTTAATCGTTCTGGTTTGTCAAGTTGCTCATAAACGGAGCAACTCACTGCGTAGTTAATGTCATTCCCGATCAGATCCATCAGTTTGAATGGTCCCATTTTAAAACCTGTTGATTCCATCAACGAATCGATCGTGGCATAATCGATCAAGCCTTTTTCTGCTAACCGTAACGATTCAATATAGAAAGGCCTTGCTACACGGTTAACAATAAACCCTGGCGAATCTTTGCAAATCACCGGCGTTTTGTTCATCTGTTTTGCCAATTCAATGATGATATTCGTTGTTTGCTCGTTTGTAAATTCTGTTTTCACTACTTCCACGAGTTTCATTATTGTGGCAGGATTAAAGAAATGCATTCCAATAACTCGTTCAGGATGTTTTATTCCTTTAGCAATTTGTGTGACAGAAAGTGAGGAGGTATTGCTGGCAAAAACAGTTTCACTGTGATTGAGCGCTGCGAGTTGATTGAATAAGTCTATTTTGGCTTCCGGTTTCTCAATGATCGCTTCAATTATTATGTCACCTACGCAATCACTAAGATTATTTGTGAAACGAAGATTGTTCAACGTCTCTGCCTTAGCGTTTCCGGTGATCTTACGTTTTTCCACCAGCGATTGCAGATTTTTTTCAATGGATGTTTTTGCTTTTTCAAGAACATCATCGTTCAACTCGTAAAGAATTGTATAAAAACCTGCAGCTGCAGCAGTTTGGGCAATCCCGCTGCCCATAGTACCGGCACCACAAACGCAAACAATAGAACCAGGATTCATGTGATTTTAAAGGATTATGAGGATAAAGTTAGCAGATACTTCGACAAGCTCAGTAGATTACTGTAAGTACAAGTGTGCGACCCTTCGGGCAAGTCAGGTAATCCCGATAGTTATCAGGAGCGACGCATTTCTTGAATGTCGAACTGAACGATGACACTTCGCTTCGCTCTGTGCAGGCTGTGCGTCGCAAGATAAGCTTAATAATACTTCTGAAGCCGGCAACAAAAATTAAAAACGATAAACCGTAAACTTTATACTGCACTCGTAAACTGCTTCAAAAACCTTACATCATTCTCGCTGAAAAGGCGAATATCATTGATGCCATATTTCAATAATGCAGGCCTTTCAATACCCATACCGAATGCAAATCCCGTGTATTTATTCGGATCAATGCCGCAGTTGGATAAAACATTTGGATGAACCATGCCGCTGCCAAGAATCTCCAACCAACCTGTTTTTTTGCAAACATTACAGCCTGCGCCGTTACATAACATGCAACTGATATCCATTTCAGCACTTGGCTCCGTAAATGGAAAATAGGAAGGGCGAAAACGGATCTTTACATCACTGCCATACATTTCTTTGGCAAAAAAGTAAAGCGTTTGTTTCAGGTCGGCGAAAGAAACGTTTTCATCAATATACAAACCTTCCACTTGGTGAAAGAAACAATGACTTCTTGCACTTACTGTTTCATTGCGATACACACGGCCGGGACAAATAATGCGGATTGGCAATTTGCCTTTCTGCATCTCACGTATCTGGATATTACTGGTCTGTGTTCTTAATAACCAATCAGGATTTTGCTGTACGTAAAATGTATCCTGCATATCTCTTGCCGGATGGTGTTCGGGAAGATTCAATGCAGTGAAATTATGCCAGTCATCTTCGATCTCTGGTCCTTCAGCAAGTGCAAAACCGAGTCGCTGAAAAATTGAAATGATACGATTGGTCATCAAACTGACCGGATGCCGTGTACCAAGCGGTATAGAATCGCCGGGAAGTGTCAGGTCAAGATTTGAAGTTTGGGGATGGAGGTTTGAGGTTGAAGATCTCAGTTCTTCATACTTTGCTTCTGCGATCTGTTTGAAATCATTTAGTATTTGTCCAAATTCTTTTTTCTTTTCATTCGGGACATTTTTCATTTCGCCCATCAGGCTTTTTACCAATCCTTTTGTACCAAGCCATCTAATGCGAAATTCTTCTGCTGCTTTTTCATCTTTAACCGATGAACTGGCAATCTCTTTTTTATATTCCTCAATTTGATCTAACACTTGTTGCATAAGTCGTCAAAGATAAGAAGCTGTTAATAAAAAGCCCCTTTAGGGGTTTGGGGTTTACACTAACTTGCACCTATGTCAGATTTTTTAAATATTGCCGACTTTCTTTCACCAATAAGTAAGCCTGAACTTAGTTTTGACCAGGGTTATAAAGAAGGCACCATAGGCCATCATATCAATGTGCACGATGAAGAAAATTTTCCTGATATAGATGAGGCCGATCTTGTATTTATCGGTTGCGGCGAGCAAAGAGGCAATGGTCATCACCTGGCTTACAGCGCCGGGCCTGATGCGATACGCCGCCAGTTCTATCAATTATTTTTCTGGCACCAGGATCTTCGGCTGGCTGACCTTGGCAATCTGCGTAAAGGAGCGGGTCTTGCCGATACGTGTGCTGCATTGCGAACTGTGATCAATGAATTGATTAACGAAAAAAAGACCGTTATTCTTCTTGGAGGGTCACATGATCTTACGTTGGCTCAGTATTATGCATACGAGCAAAACAAATCCATCATCGAAGTAACAAATGTAGATGCGCTGATCGATCTGAATCTTGATTCCGATTTTCGATGCGATAATTTTCTAATGGAAATGCTTACAGGTGAACCAAATTATGTTCGTCATTATAATCATATCGGTTTCCAAAGTTATTTTGTTCATCCCCGCATGCTGGAAACAATGGATAAACTGCGCTTCGATTGTTTCCGTGTCGGGCATGTAAAAGAAAATATTGACGAGATGGAACCGGTGATCCGCAATTCACAATTATTCAGTTTTGATATTTCTGCGCTGGCTTATGCCTATGCGCCTGCCAACACTACGGGTTCGCCCAATGGTTTTAATGGTGAGGAAAGTTGTGTGCTGATGCGCTATGCAGGAATGAGCCCGAATGTAACCACGATCGGTATTTATGGGTATGATCCCGATAAAGACCAGCACGATCTTACTGCCAAGCAAATAAGCCAGATGCTTTGGTATTTACTCGATGGCCGCAGTCGTGGCCGAAGAGAAGCCAGGATCGATGAAAGAGATTCATTCAATGAATACCATATGGCTTTTGCTGAAGTGGATACTACTTTTATTCAAAGTAAAAAAACAGGACGTTGGTGGATGCAGCTGCCCGATAAACGTTTTATTGCCTGCAGCTATAAGGATTATTTACTCGCAAGCAGCAACGAGATACCTGAGAGATGGTTGAGGGCACAGGAGAGAAGTTAAAACCAAACCCCCTGTCCCCCTAAAGGGGGAACTTAGAATTGATCCTTCGATATTTTAATCAACAGGTTTATTATATTTAATTTTATTTGTGTTCCAGCAGAGGTAATTCCATTTAGCTTTTGTTGTGTCACTCACTTGTACGTTCTGTAATTCTTTCAGCAAATGTTCAATATTCAATTTTCAATGCTCAGTGTTAAACTAAAAAGGTTTGGTTATTGCCTGTTGCCAATTACTTGTTGCGTCTTAGCCACATCTTGTTCAGTTCAGCAAAAAATTTCGAAATCAGCCAAACAAGTCATTAACGATTCATCATTACTCACTGCACATGTTGGCATCAGCATTTATGAACCCGCATCAGGAAAATATTGGTACAATTACCAGGGCGATAATTATTTTGTACCGGCAAGCAATACAAAGATCCCTACTTGCTATGCAGCGATGAAATATCTGGGGGATAGCTTAAGCTGTTTTCTGCCTATGGAAAATGATACCGCATTATTTATTTTTCCAGCAGGCGATCCTACATTTCTTCATCCTGATTATAAACTTCAACCAGCCTTTGATTATTTAAAAAGATCACAAAAGAAAATCTACATCACCGATTTAAAATGGAAATCAGAAGCACTCGGCTCCGGTTGGTCCTGGAATGACTACAATGAAAGTTATATGGCGGAAAGAAGTCCTATGCCCATTTATGGAAATCTTTTAAAATGGGTGCAGGAAAAGGATACTGCGAACAAATCGGAGCCGATAATTATATATTCTATTCCTGAAATTAACTGGCCTGTAAATTTTAGTGATGCAAACGCAGGGATTTTCAATGTAAAAAGAAGGTCGGGTGAAAATGAATTTGAAATAATTCAAAGCACTGAAAAATATAAGGAATTATATGTGCCGTTTGTTACGCATGGAATTAAATCATCTATTGAATTATTATCCGACACGATCGGGAAAAAAGTCTCGTTGATGAACGAACAAATGCTAACCAGGCTTTTTGAAAAAGTTGCACTGAATATTCCTTTTTTAAGAACCCAACCCACCGACTCCCTTCTCAAGCCAATGATGCATCGCAGCGATAATTTTTTTGCTGAACAAAGTTTGTTGATGGTGAGTAATGAAAGATTGGGTGTAATGAATGATGCAAAAATTATTGATACACTGTTAAAAACCGATTTTAAAGATCTACCACAAAAACCAAGATGGGCTGATGGCTCTGGTCTTAGTCGTTATAATCTATTTACTCCGCAGGATTTTGTGTCTATCCTTAATAAAATGAAAAATGAATTTGGAATGGAAAGGATCAAAGTGATCTTTCCAACCGGCGGCGAAGGCACTATTAGCAATTACTACAAAACCGAAAGCAATTATATTTTTGCCAAAACAGGGACACTCTCCGGCGTTGTTGCCTTAAGTGGTTTTTTATATACAAAAAAAGGGAAGCTGCTTATCTTTTCTACGTTGGTTAATAATCACCAGGCGACTTCGACCGCTGTAAGAAGGGCAGTAGAAAAATTCATCCAGGGAATTAGAGAGAAATATTAATTTATTTTCACGGAAAGGCGCAAAGTATAACAGGTAAATAAAGATACAGCCTTTGCGTCTTGTGTTTTTAATCTTAGCGTCTTTGCGTGAAGCCTTATACGCCAAACATTTTCTCTAACTGTTCTTTCTTAAATTCTAAATAAGTAGGGTGACCGTCAGGCGATGAGTTAGCTTGTTTGCATTTGAATAGATCCTCCACCAAAGCCTCCATTTCTTTTTCGGTGAGTTGCCTTCCGGCTTTAATGGATTGCTGCCAGGCAAGCGACCGAACTAATTTTTCTCTTTTGGAAAATTTCATTTCAGTGCTAAAGTGTTTGAATTGCTCAAGCAATGAATCAATAACCTGTTTTTCATTTCCCTGTGTTACATCTGCCGGAGTGCCCTGAATCACAAAAGTATTTTTACCAAATGGCTCGATCATATAGCCCAATTGTTGCAGATCACTCATCAATTCTTCCAGCAATACCGTATCTGCGGGTGCCAGTTCAATTGTGACAGGAAACATACTGCGTTGGGTTGCTACAGCCTTGCCTTTTGCCGCTTCCTGCAATCGTTCATAAATTATTCTTTCGTGTGCCGCTTGCTGGTTGATGAGTATAAAGCCTCCGGGGGTTTGTGCGAGGATGAACTGACCATGTAATTGGATTAAGGATTCTGTGTTGAAGGTTGAAGGTTGAAGGTTGAATGACGCTTTTGTATCTTCTGATTCTATTCGATTGCCTGCCGGCTGTTGACTGTCGACTGTCGACTGTGAACTCTCATAAAAATCTCTCCAATGTCTTAGCTCACTTCTATTCGTTGGTTCAATAAAATGTGCCTTGTTCTTTTCCGTAAATCCCTTGAAGATAGAGGTAGAAGCTGCAGCTGATCTTTTTTCTTCGGTAAAGGGCTGTTGTATGGAAGATAATTGTTGAATGGAGGCATCCAATTCAAAATCCAATGTAGGAGTGACGCTGAATTGTGCCAATGCATGTTTTACAGCGGCCTGTACAAATGCATAAATTATTTTTTCATCTTCAAATTTAATTTCCTGTTTTGTAGGATGCACATTTACATCTACCTGTGTCGGATCAAGATCAATAAAAAGCACATACATCGGGAAACTATCCCTGGTTACCATTTCCTGGTAGGCATTCATCACGGCATGGTTCAGATAGGCGCTTTTGATAAATCGATTGTTCACAAAAAAGTATTGATCGCCTCTCGTTTTCTTGGCAGTTTCGGGTTTACCTACAAAGCCGTAAATATTCATGTAATCAGTATCTTCTTTAACCGCCACAAGCTTCGTACTATAAGTATTACCCAGCAGTTGAAGAATACGTTGTTTTAAATTGCCGGCTTCCAAATGAAAAATCTGCTGGTTATTTGCTGTAAGCGAAAAAAAGACCTGGGGAAAGGCCAGCGCTACTCTTGTAAACTCATCCACAATATGGCGCATTTCAGCAGTATTGCTTTTCAAAAAATTTCTTCGTGCAGGAACATTGAAGAATAAATTTTTCATTGCAATACTGGTACCTTCCGTTGCTGCAATAGGTTCCTGTTTTTTTACAACACTGTTTTCAATTTCAATATACGTTCCTGTTTCATCAACCAGTCTTTTTGTTTTTAGTTCAACCTGCGCCACTGCAGCAATAGATGCCAGCGCTTCACCACGAAAACCCATTGTTTTTATATGAAACAGATCTTCGATGGTTGTGATCTTTGAAGTAGCGTGACGTTCGAAACTCATTCTTGCATCAGTTTCACTCATGCCTGCGCCATTATCGATCACTTGTACCAATGATTTCCCTGCATCGTTAACAATAAGTTTAATTTCTGTAGCGCCGGCGTCAACCGCATTCTCAAGTAATTCTTTCACAGCACTTGCTGGTCGCTGGATCACTTCACCTGCTGCAATTTGATTGGCAATGTTATCGGGTAATAATGAAATCTTGTCGGGCAATTCTTCGTAATTTGGGCTGCTAAAATACGTTGATTATCTCAAGCATCTTGCATGAAAAAAATATTCTTTATTGTATCGATCCTGGTTGCTTCGACTGTTTTTTCTCAATATAGAAGCAGGCTTTCTGTTGATCAGTGGGTGGACAGTGTTTTTAAGTCTTTAACTCCTGAACAAAGAATTGCACAGTTGATGGTGATACGAGCACATTCAAATCTGGGTCCGGATCATGTTGCTAAGGTGATCAGCGATATTCAACAATACAATGTCGGGGCTTTATGTTTTTTCCAGGGTGGACCAATTCGCCAGGCAAATCTTACCAACTATTACCAGGCAATTGCAAAAACCCCGTTAATGGTAACGATCGATGGTGAATGGGGTGTTGGCATGCGGCTCGATAGTGTTGCAAAATATCCTTACCAGCTTACACTTGGCGCTATGGATGATCAACGATTGGTTTATGAAATGGGGTTGGCAGTGGGCGAGCAGTGCAAACGTCTCGGCATTCATGTCAACTATGCGCCGGTTGTTGATATTAATAATAATCCGAACAATCCTGTTATCGGTTATCGATCTTTTGGCGAAGACAGGGATAAAGTGATAAGATTTGGTATTGCTTACATGAAAGGCATGCAGGATGCAGGTATTATGGCTTGCGCCAAACATTTTCCCGGTCATGGTGATGTTGATGTGGATTCACACCTTGATCTGCCGGTAATAAATAAATCCAGGGCGGAACTAGACTCAAACGAGATAAAACCTTTCCGTGAATTAATAAATGCAGGGATCGGAAGTGTGATGGTGGCGCATCTTTCCGTGCCTTCTATTGACGCAGGTGAACATCGTGCAAGCTCTATTTCTAAAAATACTGTGACGGGTGTGTTAAGAAATGATATCGGTTTCAGTGGTCTCACATTTACCGATGCACTGGAAATGAAAGGTGTTGCAAAATATTTTCCGGGTGGAGTTATTTCCGTTGAAGCGTTGATCGCCGGTAACGATATGCTTTGTCTTCCAGAAGATGTAGGAAAAGCGATCGAAGCCATTAAAGATGCGATCAATGAAAACAGGTTGAGTTGGAGTGAAGTCGATGCAAAGGTGAAAAAAGTTTTGAAAGCAAAATATCAGCTTGGATTAAACCAGGTGAGGCCTATAGAAACAAGTAATCTTCTTCGTGATCTGAATGCGAAAAATCTTGAAATAAACAAAAAGGTTGCAAAAGAAACAATCACTATACTAAAAAAAGGAAAAACTGATGCGCTGATCCCGGTTAAGAAAGGATCCAAGATCGCATATATATCCATCGGTGATCAGGCTTTAAATGTTGTTGCATCTGGTATAGGTGACAATTATAAAACTGACTCCTATTCATTTCCATGGACTGGCGGGGATAATGCTGCTGATGACATCTTTGAAAAGGTAGTTGATAAATATGAGTTTGTTGTTATAGGCATCCATAATTTCAGCAACCGGCCCGCAAACAATTATGGCATTACCAATTCAGCACTTTCTTTATGGCGCAGGCTGAATAAATCAAATAGTATAACACTTGTTTTTGGAAATGTTTTGGCTGCTGCAAATTTTTGTAATGCCAATACATT
>CBFGXP010000027.1:0-25653 GCA_965652775.1 uncultured bacterium | reverse complement strand
TAAAAGGAGTTCCTGCACACTCTATCATGCTAACATCTGCAGAAGATAAATATTACCATCATCCCGATGATGAATCATGGACATTGGACTATCAAAAAATGAAAAAAGTTATTACGGGAATCGCCTATGGTGTGACTGGTTTAGTGAAAGGCCTCGATACACCGGGTAGAACAAAAAAGATTTTTTAGAAACTTGCGTCTATCAAAGGCATCTTCTTTCCCCTCCCGGGAATTCCAATAAATGATTTTTTAATTTTGCAGAGATGAATATTGTTATTGAAACAGATCGCCTTTTGCTCCGCACTTTCACAGAGTCTGATGCGTCACTGATCTATGATCTGAATTGTGATCCCCATGTTACCCGCTATACGCATGATCCTGTAAAAGATGTGGCGCATGCAAAAGAAATTCTTGAAAAAGCAATTTTACCACAATATGCTCTTTACAATCACGGCAGATGGGCTGTGCATTTAAAGCCAACCCGCGAATTTTTGGGTTGGTGTGGATTAAAATACAGGGCTGAATTAAATGAAATTGATCTTGGCTATCGTTTCAAAAAAGAGGCATGGGGAAAAGGCTTTGCTACCGAATCAGCTTATGCATCAATTAAATATGGCTTCGAAAAAATCGGGTTGCAGCGTATCGTGGGCCGGGCAGAGATGGGTAATATCGGTTCATGGAAGGTGTTGGAAAAATGTGGCATGACTTACATCGGAAATGATGAAATTGATAATTATCCAGTCAAAACTTACGAGATATATCATCCGTCCGTCCGATAAATTAGCCGCCTGAATAGGCATTGTCTATTTAACACTTCCGAAACATTTCGTAATCCAAAAAATGTCTTTATATTTGGTCTACGAAAAAAAACGTAGGAAATTTAAAAATACATTTTATGAAACGACTTGCTGTAAATTTTGCGATGGCTGCCTTACTAGCCACATTGGCTATTCCTTCTTTCGCCCAGGATGAGAAGGAGAAAGAAAAAACAGAAAATAAGGAAAAGAAAAAAAGTGTTGAACAGATCGTAATTACCCGCAATACTGATACTAAAGAAAAAACGGTAATTGAGATCAACGGTGATAAGATAACTGTTAATGGAAAGCCGATCGAAGACCTCAAAGATGGCGACGTTAAAGTGCATCGTAATAAATACAAAACGATGGAAGGCTTAAATGCTTATTCTTTTCCGAGAACAGGTGGTCAAAGTTTCAGTTGGGACAATGATCATGATAATTCATTCAGAATGTTTAGCGATATAGATGAGAACCGTGCAATGCTGGGTGTAGTAACAGAAGAAGTAGACGGTGGTGTTAAAGTGACTGAGATCACTGATGAAAGCGCTGCAAAAAAGGCTGGCATCAAAGAAGGCGACATTATTACCAAAATTGGTGAAACAAAGATTGAAGAGCCGGATCAATTATCAGCAGCAATCCGCAAACACAAACCCGGTGAAAAAGTAACAGTAACTCTATTAAGAGATAAAAAAGAACAAAAGTTAACAGCCGAGTTAGGTAAATGGAAGGGCGTTAGTGCATATGGCTTTGGTCCTGGTCAGAATTTTAAAATGGACATGCCTGAGTATAGGGAACTCCTTACCCCGAAAGTGCAGGGTGTGCCTCGTCAGAATTGGTCATATTCAGGGGGTGCGCCAAAGTTAGGTTTATCAGTACAGGATACGGATGATGGTAAAGGGGTAAAAGTTATTGAAGTGGATGAAGAAAGCAATGCTGCAAAAGCGGGATTAAAAGAAAATGATATTGTTACTCATTTTAATGATAAAGAGGTAAACAGCGCTGATGAAGTGGCCAGGCTGGTAAAGGAGAATAAGGACAAGGTTTCTTTTAATCTGAAAATAAAAAGGGCCGGCAAGACGCAAAGCGTTGACGTAAAAGTTCCACGTAAGCTGAAAACAGCAGACCTTTAATAGATCAACATATTTAACATCGTAAGCCGGTTTTTGATAGCCGGCTTTTTGTTTTCCTTATTTCAAAGCTCCTTAAAAATTTGAGGTGTATTTTTGCCGTCCTGATTTAAATGGAGGCAACTAAGAAATACGAAACAGTAATCGGGCTTGAAGTACATGCAAGACTTCTTACCCAAAGCAAATTATTTTGTGGAGATAGTTCTTTTTTTGGAGACGAACCCAATACAAACGTCAGCCCCATAACACTTGCACATCCGGGTACTTTACCCAAAATGAATAAAAAAGCAATTGGTTTTGCGGTTAAGCTTGGGCTTGCCTGTCATTCCGAAATAGAGAAGCAAAATTATTTTGCCCGGAAAAATTATTTTTATCCGGACCTCCCGAAAGGTTACCAGGTGTCGCAACATACTACTCCAATTTGTAAAGGCGGATTTATAACGATAAAAACTGGTGCAGGGGAAAAGAATATTCAATTGAACAGGATACATATGGAAGAAGATGCGGGTAAAAGTCTGCATGATGTCTTTTCTGATGAAACAGCCCTGGACTTTAACCGGGCCGGTGTGCCACTCCTGGAAATAGTGACTGAACCGGATCTAAGAAGTGGCGATGAAGCATCTGCTTATTTAGCCGAACTGCGTAAGCTTGTTCGCTATTTGGAAATATGTGATGGAAACATGGAAGAAGGAAGTTTTCGTTGTGATGCAAATATTTCTGTAAGAAAAGTTGGGGATCAAAAACTGGGCACGAAAGTGGAAGTAAAAAATCTTAATTCAATAAAAAATGTAAAAATAGCAATTGAGCATGAAGCAAGCCGTTTGATCTCATTATTGGAGAAGGAAGAAATGATTCAGCAACAGACGAGAAGCTTTGACTCCACTAAAGGAACAACATTTGCAATCCGGGATAAGGAAGATGCTGAGGATTATCGTTATTTCGCCGAACCTGATCTTACTCCTTTTGATCTTACTGATGATTTTATTCAAACAGTAAAGGATAGCATTCCCGTTCTGCAAAAAGAAAGAATAAAAAAATATTGTGCGATCCATGAGTTGGGTGAGTACGATGCAACCGCTCTAACAGAAGAAAAAGATTTTGCTGACTATTTCGAAAATATCATTTACTCAAATACTGTAAGTGAGAATAACGTTGGCATAAAACCAAAATCAGCAGCTAACTGGATGCTTGGCCCCGTTAAAACCTGGTTGAATGAGGAAAATAAAACGATTGAAGTCTTTCCATTACATCCTTCTAAACTTAGTTTGCTGATCAAAATGGTAGAAGAAAACAAACTCAGTTTTTCCATTGCTTCAACAAAAATATTTCCCTTGTTAATTAAAGATCCTGAAGCTGACCCGTTGCGGGAAGCCAAAAAAATGAATCTGATAATCGAAAGTAACTCGGACTTTATTCAGCCAATTGCGGATGCTGTAATTTTACAATTTGAAGATAAAGTAAAAGAGTACAAGAAAGGGAAAAAGGGATTAATGGCCTTATTTGTGGGCGAGGTAATTAAAAGATCGAAAGGCAAAGCCGATCCCAAAATTGTAAATGATATATTGAATCAAAAACTTAATAGCTAAAAAATAATTATATGCGAAAGATTGTTTTCCCTGGGTTGTTATTGTTACTGTTGGCGGGGTGTGAGAACAAGGAAAAAGGGTCATTTACTGTTTCCGGTACTTTGATTAATCCTCCGTCAAAAGTTGTTTATATTGAAGAAAATAAAATTACTTCTGGTGAAAAGATCCTGAAGGATTCTGCTAACATTGGCATGGATGGAAAGTATTCATTGAAAGTGCAGGCAACAGAAGAAGGTGTTTATAATCTTCGGCTGCAAAACGATGCTCCGCCGTTTGCAACAATTATAAATGACGCATCTAAGATCAATGTGGATGCGGATTTCAACAAGCAATTTGATTTTTATAATGTCACAGGATCGAAAGACAGCAAAGCAATCCAGGATTATCTTACTAAAGTCAGCGAGATGCAAAGAGATAAATTTGCCATCAGTTTCCAGGTCGATAGCATAAGAAAAAACAATGGTGATTCGGCATTGGCTGCAAGCCTCAACGCAAAACAAAAACAGATAGCTAATGAGCTGAAGACATTCACCCAACAAATAGTTCAACAGGCAAAGAAAGCTTCGCTTGCCTTTTTTGTGCTTGCCACTTACCAGGGCTGGGCAAATAACCCGAATTACAAACTGAATGGTTTTAGCAGCGAGGAACTTGTTGGCCTGTTGAATGAAATGATCAACAAGTTTCCCGGCCGGACTGATATTGCAGGTGTTCGGAATACAGTCGAATCGCAAATTCCTAAAACGCTGTGGGTAGGAAAACCTGCACCAGAAATTTCTTTACCTGACACAGAAGGAAGAACGGTAACGCTAAGTTCATTTCGTGGAAAATATGTTCTCGTTGATTTTTGGGCAAGCTGGTGCGGACCTTGTCGCCGGGAAAATCCCAATGTGGTAGATGCCTATTATCAGTTCAGGAATAAGAATTTTACAATACTCGGTGTTTCTCTTGACAAGCAAAAGGAAGCCTGGGAAAAAGCGATCGTTGATGATAACCTGAACTGGACACATGTGAGCGATCTGAAGCATTGGCAAAGTGAAATAGTTCCGGTATACCAGGTGGGCAGCATCCCTTTTAATGTTTTAGTCGACCCTGAAGGAAAAGTAGTTGCAGAGAATCTTCGGGGTTATGCATTGGAACAAAAACTACAAGAGATATTGAATTGAGGTTCTCTTATAATAAAAGGGTTGCCGTTTGGCAACCCTTTGGTTTTTCTCACGCGGGACTTATTTTTTAATTATCCGTCATCAATGGATTAAGTGACATTTCATCTGCAGAAATAGGCCAGATATAGCCTGTTTCGCTAGCTGGCTTTGCCAGAACACCACCTTTGGCAGGAATAGTTTGCAACAAACGCATGTGATCAAAATTGCGTAAGCCTTCGCCAAGGAATTCAATTCTTCTTTCGGTCAAAATTGCGGCGATCAATTCAGCCTGGTCAGCTGGTGCAAGTGTTGTGGCAGCGTCAGATCTTTTGCGAACGGCATTTAATAAAGCCAACGCTCTTGCATGCACTCCTGTATTTGTTCTTGCCAGTGCTTCAGCAAGATTCAATAAGACTTCTGAATAGCGAATTACAGGGGCCCAGTCAGTATATGGTGAAGGAGCGTTGAATTTTGTATTCAGGTAAGGTTTGCCAGATACGGTTGCAACAAATCCTCTTCTTGCATCAGTTGCAGTCCACCCTGTATTGGCAATAATTCCGTTTGTATTCAAAGAAAATTCACCACCACCGGTTGTTTTTGACCAATAAAATCCCAATTGATTTTGTGTACCGGGATTGTCGCCGGCAGTACTTGTCATTGGCATTGAGAAAATAGATTCAGTACTTGTATAAGGACTCCTGAACACAGTTACAATATCAGCCTGAAGAGCATGGGCGACACCAGATGTAGCACTGAACGGAGCTGTACTCTGAGCCACAATTTTATTCGCTTCTGTAATTACTCTTGCATAATCCTGCATTGCCAGAAATACTCTTGTTTTAAGGGCTATTGCAGTGTTGCGATGAGCACGGGCAGTATTAAGAGCAGCCGTAGTATAAGTTAGCGGAAGGTTAGCTTCAGCAAAATCAAGATCGGCAATGATCTGCGCATATATTTCAGCCACTGTGCTTCTTGCCAATGATGAAAAACCTGATTCTTTAATACCTACCAAACGCAAAGGAAGGCCAGGTTTGCTTCCATTACCATCAGCATATGGTCTTGCATAGTGCTCGAGCAATTTCAGGTAAGATGCTGCCCTGAGAAATCTTGCTTCACCAAGATAGTTGTTCGATAAAGCTGCGCCTACGACAGATGTTCCTTTAGCGGCCATTCCATCAATAAAAAGATTGGCACCATTAATAACCTGGTAAGCTTGTGCCCACATGTTTTTGACAAAATTTTGAGAAGTACCGGTCGTATTCAGCAACCACTCATTATAACCTGTAACCCCATTTGTCGTTTCATTAATAAAATCTTCACCCCGAATATCGCCCGCGATTTGTGCACGGCCACCATAAAATGAGCCGTTTTTAAATGTTTGGTACAAAGCCGTTACCTGGTTTGCAATACGCCCCGGTGTATCGAAAGCGGTAACGTCAGCAACGAATGTTTGAGGAACAGGTGATAGAAGCTCCCTTTTGCAGGAGGTTACCATCACCAGCCCTAAACAAAAACTTATTATATATTTTAATTTCTTTTTCATTCGTTTAACTTTTTTAGTTATTGAAATGTTACGTTTAGACCGATCACAAAATTTCTTCCATTGGCAATTGTGTTCCTGTCAATACCCTGGTTGGTATTTCCGTTTCCATTTGACGAAACTTCAGGATCAGGGCCCGGGTAATCAGTAATGATAAACAAGTTCTGACCACTTACAAAAATTCTTGCGGAAGCAAATTTTGCTTTATTAGTGATCCTTGCAGGAACGTTATAAGCCAATGTGACGTTTTTCACTTTTACAAAATCTCCTTTGAAAGCACTGTATGACATTGGCAAGGCAGAACCATTAGAGACATTATCACCATACATAGGTTTAGGTACTGTTGCAATATCACCCGGTTTGCTCCATGCGCCCAATACATCAACATGGTTATTCCAGAAGCGTTGATCATGCAAGCCGGCCCATGAACCATAGTAAACATAAAACCCAGCCTGGTAAGTCAGAAGCACATTGAGATCAAATTCTTTGTAACGGAACGTATTATCCCAACCACCATATACTTTTGGAATTGTATTTCCATACATTACACCATCCTTTGCCTGCGTCACACCTACACCCACTGCCTGACCAGGCTCTGAATATCTTGTTCCATCAGGATTGATCCAATTAAAGATATTTTGGCCAACGTTCTGATAATTTGAATACAAGACGGGGTTGCCTGCTTTATTTAAAAGAATTCTTCTCCCGGTTTGTGGGTCTACACCACCATTGCGAACCAGCCACAAATAACCCAGTGAATAACCAACTGCTGTACGGCTTACCGTTTCAAGGCCTGAAGTGGAAGAAAGTATTTCAGGCAAACCTGGAGCAAGCGACGTTACTTCATTTTTATTGGTTGTGATATTTAAGGTTGAAGACCAGCTAAAATCTTTACCTCTGAATGGATTTGCAGTGATACCAAATTCCCAGCCCTTGTTGTACATAGTTCCTACGTTTGTAAGAATTGAACTTGGCACACCTGCAGAAGGAGCTTGAGGCACATTTAAAATAAGATCTTTTATGTCATTGTAATAACGGGTGGCTTCTATTTGAATCTTGTCCTTCAGCAAGCTGAAATTAACGCCTACATCAATTTTAGTACTGGTTTCCCATTGTAAGTTGGGGTTACCGGCAGAATTGAATTGTAAAGTTGGAAGCCCACCATACAAACCTGAACCATAGGTTGAAAAAATAGAATAGTCGCCAATACCGGCAGTATTACCTACTTTACCGTAGCTACCACGAATTCTGAAGTTATTAAAGATGTTGCTAAGACCAACGCCTTCCCAGAAATTCTCCTTTGCTATATCCCAACCGGCGGATGCTCCCCAGAAAGTTGAGGCTTTGTCTGCAAATGCTGAGTATTCGTCATTCCTGATATTTCCCGATAGGTAATATTTCTTTTTAAAATCATAAGTAAAACGACCGAACGAAGAAAGAAGATAATTTTCGCCGTAAGCGAGACCAGAAGTATTAGGTGTTACCCAACCCGCTTGTATCACATCATACGCCGGATCGGAAAGTGTTTGCCGGTTCAACCCAAAACCTATACTGGTTCTTCTGTCTTGTTCGTTTCCAACCAGGGCACTTATAGTGTGGCTTGAATTAATCACATAATCGAACTGGGCAGTGTTTGTCCATGTCCATCTTTTGTATTTGCCATACGTGCTTGTCGCACTTCCAGTAGCTGTAAAGCCATCGCCGTGGATCGGGTTTTGGAATATCTCATTGTCGACATATAAGTAATCAATACCATAAAGTGTTTTCAATGTGAGCCATTTGAATGGTTTTATTTGTCCATAAACATAAGACTGGATATGATTGGTTTCAGAGTTTTGCCTGTTAAGGTCCAAAAGAACAACAGGATTGTAAAAACCGATCACAACTGAATTATTCATCCTCCCGACGGCATTACTATTTATTGCGTTTTCGATATTATAAGAGCCATCATTATTATAAGGGGCCACATTTGGTGCCGTTACCATTGGAATACGGCCAGAGCCAGCTGTACCAAACGCTTCACCATTAAGGGAGCCTGATGAATTTGAAGCAAGATTTTGTTCGTTTGAATAAGAGATCTTACCACCTACAGTGAACCAACTATTCACCCTGCTGTCAACATTGAATAAAATGTTTTTCCGGATGAATTCATTTTTTTTAAGGATACCCTCCTGGTCACTATAGCCAACAGAAAAATAATAAGTGGTATTGTCACTACCTCCTGAAACATTCACATTATGATCATGAGAAAAACCTGTCTGGTAAATATAGTCTGACCAGTCAGTATTGATTGTTTTGCCATTTGCATCCGTAGCCAATGCAAATTTTGTATAACCGGCTGCGGCAGGGTTTGTGGAATTCACCGCAGGATTATTGGCGGCTGCCATGTTCTTATAATTAGTGTATTGCTGTGCATCCATTACTTCAGGAATTCCATACGGCTGAACCCAGCTAACGGAAGCATTGTAACTAATTTTTGCTTTTCCTGCTCTACCTCTTTTAGTGGTGATAAATACGACTCCATTGGCAGCACGACTTCCATAGATTGCGGTGGCTGCCGCATCCTTTGCAATGTCAATGCTTTCAATATCATTCGGGTTGATGCTTGCTAACGCATTACCCGCTGCGGAAGTGCCACTGAAATCACCGGTAGGTGCAGGAACACCATCAACAACAATCAATGGATACGAGCTAAGCGAAATGGAGTTTGTTCCACGAATACGAAATACTGGCGGCGTATTTAATACACCATTTGGAACAGTGATCTGTACACCGGTTGCACGCCCCGCTAAAGCTTGTTCAAAACTTTGTACTGGTTTGTTTGAAACGGCTGAACCTTTCACAGTTGCAATGTTACCGGAGACATCTCTTTTACGGGCAGTACCGTAACCGGTAACAACAACTTCAGCAAGGGTTTTGTCTTCAGCTCTCAAGCTTACATCTATAACAGTAAGGGTTCCTAAAGCTTTTTCAGAGGTGATCATGTCAACTGCTGAAAAAATTAATGCCTTTGCATTGGCAGGAACGGTTAAAGAATAAGTACCATCGGGCTGAGATGTGGTACCAGTAGTGGTACCTTTTACAATAACCGATACATTAGCAACAGGATTGCCTTTGTCATCAGTTACTTTTCCGGTGACAGTGCGTTGTGCCAGTGTTATAATACTGAGCAGCACAAAACCGGACAAGAGTAGTAATTGTTTCCTCATGTGCATGTGTTTTAGTGATGAAAAAATTGTATGCCTATAAAAAAAATTTAGTGGTTGGCTCTACAACTCTGATCTTTCTAAAGGGCTGAGATTAGTGGATAGGTATATAGGTTTAAGGTGAGTTCTAAGCAGAAAGACACAAACTTTTGCCGTTTTGCTGCACAAAAATAAGAGGTTAGACAATTTCTTTTTTACGGATAAATGTAATTAATAAGGAAGGTAATAATACCAGATTCGTTAGTGTCGCAGTAATGAGTGTAAGAGAAGTAAGCCATCCAAGGGATTGAGTGCCACCGAATCCGCTGAAACAGAAAATGATAAATCCGGCGATAAGAACTAAAGACGTATAAATTATGCTGATGCCGGTCCCATGAATAGTCTCAATCACCGTCTGTTTCATATTGTAATTATTACGAGGCAGTTCTTGTTTATAATTTACAAGAAAACGGATGGTAACGTCAATAGCAATTCCGAGTGCCACGCTAAATATGAGTACAGTGGAGGGTTTAATTCTTACTCCCAGCCAACCCATAACTCCGGCCGTAATGATCAATGGTATAACATTCGGTATCAAAGAACAGATTAGAATCCGGAAGGAACGGAAAAGGTACATCATACATACCGCAATTAACCCAAATGCCCACATGATGCTTTCCTTCAAACCATTGATGATAAAATTACTACCCTCAAGAAAGGTAACAGTAGCACCGGTTAGTTGCACATTGTAATTAGCTTTGTCAAAAATGGAATCTGCCTTTTTTTGGATCGTATCAAGGATGTGGGGCAAACGATAGCTACCCACATCGCTCATACTTACACTTATCCTTGCTTCCTGTTTATTGCTGTCAATAAATGAAGAAATAAGTTTTCCAAAAGAATTTTCCCTGTTACCTGAATCGGCTTGAAATTCAAGATAAGGTTTTAGCGGGATCAGATCGAATTCTGTCGGCGCAGTATAATTTATACTATCGCCTTCAAAAAAAGCCTGCTTGGCAAACTTTAATCCTTCGGTAATGTTTAGTGGTTTTCCTATTTGGGGCATTGCAGCCAGAAATTGAGACAGCGAGTCAATTTTTAAAAGATTAGTAAGGCTGCGTGTGACGCCACGTTTTTTCTTTGTATCAACCAGGATTTCCAACGGCATTACACCTTTGAAATTTTTTTCAAAAAATTTGAGATCAGTGTAGATCTTATCAGTTTTAGGAAGATCATCAACTATAAAACCGTTACTTTCTAATCTCGTTATTCCAATTATTGCCACAACTAAAACTATCCCTGTGACGCTGTAAATCAATTTACGATGATTGAGTGACCAGCGTTCAAGACGGTCAAGCCAGCGTCTTAATCTTGCATTTTCGAGATATTTTGTATGGCGGGTTTTAGGAGGCGGAAGAAAGCTTAATACGGATGGAATAAAAATAAGAGAGATAAAAAACAAAGCCATGATATTAAATCCCGCTACCGCGCCAAATTCTTTTAGTATTTGACTACGGGTTAAGAAGAATACTGCGAAACCAATAGCGGCAGTTATATTGCAAAACAAGGTAACAATACCCATCTTTTCTACCATTTTCACAAGCGCCTTTCTTTTATCACCAGTTTCATTAAAAGACACATGAAATTTATTAAGGAAATAAATGCAGTTTGGGATCCCGATAACAACGACTAATGGTGGAATAAGTGCCGTAAGTAATGTGATCTTATAACCCATCAAAACCATTGTACCCAGGCTCCATATCACACCAATCCCAACAACTGCAATCGATAAAAGCATACTGGTGACAGAACGAAAAAACAGCAAGAGAATGACTGCGGATAGAATGACTGATATTACAAGGAACCATTTCATTTCATCTGCGATTCTTTTTGCCAATACTGTACGAATAAGCGGCAAACCGCTCAGATGTGTTTCCAAAGAATGCTTTTTTCCAAACGCATCACTCAACCCAATGATCTCCGCAACTGTTTTCTCCCTTTTTTTCGAGGCCAGCACTCCTTTATTAATATTTACGCCAAGCAACCATGCATTTGAATCGGGATTATATAATAAGCCGCGATAAAAAGGGAGATTATAAAAGACATTTCTGGAACTATCAATTTCGGTTTGTGAAAGATATCTATTGCCAAATATTAGTTGAGAGCTCAGTTTTTCGGTAGCCGAATCTTTTATAAGATTTATGGCAGTTGGGACCGAGATCACGGTTTCAGCGCCCTGGACTTTTTTTATATCGTTTATAAGCTGCGTATAATCATTGAAAATTCTTTCTTCAAAAAGCTTATCAGTTTGAATACCGATCACTAACAGGTTACCATCTTCTCCAAATTTTTTCCTGAATTCCTGATAGGCTTTAAATTTTGGATGATCTGTGGGAATAGCATTCGCAAATTCATAGCTCAGTTGAAGATCCTTTGCCTTATAGGCCATAAAAGCAGTGATCCCAAATAAAAGAATTAAAAAAAGAATCCTGTATTTAAGAATAGACTGGCCGAGGCTTTTCCACATACTCTGTCTTTATTAAAAACTGGCGCAAAGAAACAGAAAAAGGACTGAACATCCCTCTAAACAGTCATTTAGATTAAGAGTGATATTTTTGAAATGTGAGCATCCGACAAACTATAGGTTCATTTTTTGCATTAATTGTTTTTACAGTCAAAGGAATTTCTCAGCAACCGATCCCAGCCATTGGGCAATGGAGAGATCACCTCCCTTATCATTCTGCCATTGATGTTACAGCGGGTAATAATAAGATCTTTTGCGCTACGCCGTATAGCATTTTTTATATTGACCTCGCAGATAATTCTGTATCCCGGATGAGCCGAGTCAATGGACTTCACGAAACAGGAGTTTCGGCGATTAACTATGATGCAGTGAGCGATAAATTATTTATAGGATATCGCTCCAGCAATATTGACATTGTATACCGCAAGGATGTTTTTAACGTTCCGGATATAAAGCTGGATAATATTACCGGTGATAAAACCATTTATAATGTTTATTCTTTCGGAAAATACTTTTATCTCTCAACAGGCCTCGGTGTCGTTGTTATTGATGCGGAGAAATACGAAGTGGATGATACCTGGTTTATTGGAAATAATGGAGGCCAGGTAAAAGTGAACGGGTTTGTTGTTGACAACTCTTTTTTCTATGCAGCAACCAATGAAGGCTTAAAAAGAGCTTCTATTAATACTGCTGATCCTGCAAACTATTTGAATTGGCAAAATCTAAGTGGTGCCAATGGTTTATCAGCTGGAGTATGTGACAATGTAATTGCTGCTGGCGGGAAAATATTTTCCTTAAAGAATGATTCGGTGTTTGTATTAAATGGCAATAATTGGAACTTGTTTTTTACTGACATCACATGGCATATCCAAAACGTGAATTCGTCTTCAGGTAAAGTGATCGTTTGTGAAATTAAAAACGGCAGCGCAAAAGTTATTTCATTAAATACCGACGGTTCAACAGCACGGACAATTCAACAGCAAGGTGTAATCGTGCTACCCAAAAAAGCGATTTTAGTAAACAATGATTATTGGGTGGCTGACAGTGTTGGAGGGTTAACAAAGTTCATGTCCATTGGGTTTGAAAACTATAACCTCAATTCACCGCAATCTATTGCGACAGGCGAAACCGTTTTTATAAATAATATATTTTATGCAACTGCCGGCGGAGTAAATATGAATTGGCAAAAAGAGAATAATAAAAATGGTCTTTATAAATTTTCGGAAGGTAATTGGACAAATTACAATAATAGACAGTTTGCGCAACTTGATTCAATGCCGGATCTGGTCGCTGTTGCAATCGATCCTCGGGATGAAACAATATGGACGGGTTCTTATGGCGGAGGACTGCTACATATTAAAGCCGGCAATAGTCTCGAAATTTTCAAACAAAATTCTTCAATAGGACAAGCAACATTTGATCCTGGTAGCTATCGTGTTGCCGGTCTTGCATTTGATAAAGAAAATAATCTATGGATATCTAACTATGGGGCTTTACAAAATATTGTTGTAAGAAAAAATGACGGCAGTTGGAAAACCTTTGCACCACCATTTGCACTTACCGAAAATGCCGTATCTCAAATTATCATTGATGATGAAAACCAGAAATGGGCCGTTTCACCAAAAGCAAACGGTTTGATCGTTTTCAATGACAACGGCACAATCGATAATACAACTGATGACCAATGGAAGCTTTATCGGAGTGGAGTCGGAATTGGAAATTTACCAACGAATGATGTATTTAGCATTGCCAAAGATAAAAATGGTTTTATATGGATCGGCACTGCTGACGGAATTGCAGTAGTTCAATGTCCTCAGAGTGTTTTTTCAGCACAAGGTTGTGATGCCATGCTACCTGTTGTAACGGAGGGTGGGTTCAATCAATATCTTTTTAAAGGGGAAGAGGTAAAAAGCATAGCTATTGATGGAGCCGATAGAAAATGGGTGGCTACAAAAAATGGCGCATGGTTGATAAGTGCAGAAGGCGATAAGGTTATTTATCGTTTTACTGAGGAAAATAGTCCTTTGTTAAGTAATGATGTGAAAGGGATAGCTATTGATGGCAAAACCGGGGAAATATTTTTTGCTACCTCCAATGGAATATGTTCCTTCCGAAGTACAGCAACACAGGGGGGCGAAACAAACAACAATGTATTGGTTTTTCCTAACCCCGTGCCGCCGGGCTATGGGGGAACTATCGCTATTCGTGGGTTAGTGGATAATGCAATAGTAAAGATCACCGAGATGGACGGCAGGTTGGTTTATCAAACAAGGGCACTTGGCGGACAAGCCGTTTGGGATGGCAAAGATTATAAAGGAAGAAAGATTTCAAGTGGCTTGTATCTTGTTTTAGTAAGTGATGACGGAAGAAAAGAAAACCTTGCCACAAAAATCATTTTTATCAATAAGTAATGTCTTCGCAGTTACATAAAACAAAAGGCATTGTTTTGCGGGCTGTAAAATATGGGGAAACCAGTTTGATCGTTACCATATTTACAGAGTTGTTCGGATTGCAATCTTATTTGGTCAATGGTGTAAGAACTTCAACAAAAAAGGGGACGGGCAAAGCGAATCTTTTTCAACCAACGGCAATTCTTGAACTTGTTGTTTATCATAATGAATTGAAACATTTGAATCGCATCAAAGAATTTAAATGGTCTTATTTGTATAAACATATTTTTTCTGATGTGCCGAAGAATGCGGTCGCCCTGTTCATGATCGAATTGCTCACAAAATGTTTGAAACAACCCGAAGCTAACCCTGAACTTTTTGAATTTTGCGAAGATGCGTTTATGCACCTGGATGAAAGTACTGGTCCTGTAATGGCCAATTTCCCCTTATTCTTTGCGTTGCACTTACCCGCATTTTTCGGATTCAGGATAAGTGATGATTATTCAAATGAAACTCCAATACTCGATATGCTGGAAGGGACTTTTGTATCAGAACGCCCCAATCATTTTCATTTTTTAGAAGGTAAGCAAGCGGAAGTGACGAGTGAGTTATTAAAAATGATGCAGCCCGAAGAACTGGAACAAATAAAACTCAATCATGATTTTCGCAGGCAATTGTTATTTGCTTACGAAACTTACTATGCTTTGCATATACAGGATTTCGGGACAATGAAAACGCTCCCGGTGCTCAAAGAAGTATTAGGTTAATCGCCTTGAACCAGATAAATCATTTTCGACTAAAGTTATACCCGGCCTTTTCCCTTTATCAAAACTTCCCAACTCGTCATCCCATTTTAAAGCTTTAGCGCCGTTGATCGTTGCCCATTGAAGAACCTGCTCTAACGATGCCATGATATTGGTGTCACGGCTCGAAGCCGTGGCACCGAGAATAGACTGTATTTCCTTTGCAATGCTTAATTGCCAATTGCTACTATAGCTATCCGTTCCTACAACAAGTGGACAATTATGTTTTATCAGCATTTCAATCGGTGGCGTTTTATTTTCGATATAAAGATTTGCATTTATACAAAGGCACCAGGTCAATTTTAATCCATTTGCATTAGCATATTCTTTTGCAAACACCACATCTTCTTCCGGCATGAATGTGTTATGAACAAGAAAAATAGTTTGTCCATTATTGAAATGCGGCAGAATCGAACGAATACTGCTTAATCCAGTGACCGGGAAAGGGGATTTATCAATACCAAAGATCCTGAACAGTTTTAAATAATCCCCTCCACCGGTTTTATACAACTCATCTTCTGCGGGATGCTCCTGGTTGTGAATAGAAATAACCTGATCTTTCGTCAATTTATTAATTAGTTTGAAAGTTTTAGGACTGATTGAATAAGGTGCATGAGGAACTAAACTTGTTCGATGTTTGATGTTTGAGGTTTGGAGTTTTTCTTCAAGAGTTTTTGCAACTTGTTTATAGTGGTTAATATTTTCTTCTGAACTTTCATCAGTAAAGCCAAGCACCTCTACAAAATTATGCCAGCGGATTTTGCTTTTACTTTTTACATCTGTGGTATCTGCGGTGTTTCCAATATCTCCTACTGCCACAATCCCGTTATCATACATTTCTTTCTCTGCTTTTATTATTTCTTGTTGTATAACTTCCGGATCGAAACCTCTTTTTGTAACAACAGAACATAAAAATTCTATCAAACCTGTGAGTGGAGGGATCACATTTTTTAAGTGACTGAGTTCAAGATGGCAGTGACAATTAATTAAACCAGGTGTTAGAATGCCGGTGAAGGTTTGCACCTCATCGCCAGCTTCCGAAGCAGTAACAATATCTTGTATTTTACCTGTTTCATCAGTAACTAAAACTTTGTCGTTGCCATGAAGATGATAACCATCAAACAATTGATCAGCCTTGAACTTTCTGTATGTCATGCGTTGAATTCTTTTAACTTTGCTGCCCTTAAATGATGAATAGAATTGTAACAGCTGAAGAGTGCGACACACTTCGCTTTGCTCAGTGTCTGGATAAACTGCGACGTAATGCTCAAAGTTGAACAGGAACTTGAACGGAGCGTCGCAACAGGTGTTGAGCAGAATTACTTCAGCTGGTTATATAAAAATAAAACTTTCAGATGTTAGACAGGCTAGAAGCCATAAAAGCAAGATTTGATCAGTTGGGAGTAGCCCTTACCAATCCTGAAATTGTGGGCAACAATAAGAGATTTGCAGAAACAAGCAAAGAATATCGTAGCCTGGAAAGAATTGTAAAAGCTTATGAAGAGTACAAAAAAGTGCTGGATGATGTGACCCTGTACAAGGATGCTTTAAATGGCATGGACGAAGAGTTCAGAGAATTAGCAAAGGAAGAATTGCCCGCATCTGAAGAAAGGAAAGAGAAATTGGAATCTGTCATAAGACAGATGCTGATCCCCAAAGATCCCCAGGATGAGAAAAATGCTATCATTGAAATTCGTGCAGGCACGGGTGGTGATGAGGCAAGTTTGTTTGCAGGTGACCTGTTGCGAATGTATATGCGTTATTGCGAAAGAAGAGGATGGAAAATAGCTGTATTAAGTGAAAACGAAGGAACAGTTGGTGGTTATAAGGAAGTACAGCTGGAAGTGATTGGTGACGATGTATATGGTACCTTAAAATTTGAGAGTGGTGTGCATCGGGTGCAGCGGGTTCCTGATACTGAAGGATCGGGTCGTGTGCATACTTCTGCCGCGACAGTGGCCGTAATGCCGGAAGCTGAAGAAGTTGATTTTGAATTAAATCCTGCAGACGTAAAGATGGAAACAGCAAGGAGTGGTGGTGCCGGTGGCCAGAACGTAAATAAGGTGGAAACTAAAGTGATGCTGACGCATATTCCTACAGGCACTGTTGTAGTTTGCCAAACGGAAAGAAGCCAGCTTGGCAACCGGGAAAAAGCAATGGGGATGCTGCGAACTAAACTTTATGAAGAGCAGGTAAGAAAACAGGAAGAAGAAATTTCACGTCACCGAAAAAGCCTGGTGAGCACGGGTGACCGGAGTGCTAAAATCAGGACCTACAATTTTCCACAAGGAAGAGTGACAGATCACCGGATAAATCTAACCTCATATAATTTGCCCGCGGTGTTAAATGGAGATATCCAGGAGTTTATCGAGGCATTGCAGTTTGCAGAAAATTCTGAGAAGCTTGCAAAACAGAATTGATAGAGGTTTAAAATTCTTTTGCATTCTTTTAACAGGAACGCCCTTTTATTGTCGTCAAATTAATACAGTCGTTTTCCAGCACGTTTAATACGTCTTTTGTCATTTCAACGTCGGATTTTATCCGAGGGATGTCACAAAATGCATCCGTTTCGAATGAAATAAAGGTCAGGTTCTGACGTTTAGAAACTGAAGGATCTTTGAGTTGAAAATGAGGAGAAAATTGAAGATATTCTAAGCAAATTTTCTTCTGAAAAAAGTGATAGTACGAGGAAAAGACCTTTAATAGTTCATTAACAACACGCATCAAAATATTGGCAGTAAATTTGCGTTATAGATAAAAGTTCTTCACAAATAAAGCAGTCAATTTTCTCATAAGCAGTTAGTTTTGGTTGCGACCCCTGTTTCCACAGGGGTCTATTTTTTTATATACCCTCCCTTTTTATATGCAGGAATAAACAGCTTAAATAGCCCGTTGATTATTATTTCTTTAGAATTTCAGGTTAATCCCAGCTTTGACGGATATCGGTGTGCCGGGAGTATAATGAATTTCAGAAACGGAGTTTAGCTCAAATTGAAGCATTGATTCAGTATTAAATTGTGCTTCCCTCCATTCCTGGTTAAATATATTTTCAACTGCAATTGTAAACTCTAATTTCTTCCAATTGTAAGCCAGTAAAATATCAGTGATAAAATATCCCTGTGCTTTTATTGAATTCAATGCGTCGGCCGGACGGTGATCCATATGACGACATCGAAGAGAACCACTGAATCCATTATTCATTTTTGCTGATATGCCTGCGATGCCTGTAACGGAAGGAACTAAGGGAACATAGTCTTCCCCTTTTGCAGCTTCAATAGCTCTTGCCTTTGTGTAATTCAGATCAAGATCGCCAAATAGCCATGTTGTAAATTGATAACGGGCGGATACGTCGACACCCATCCTTCTTGTTTTCCCACCTGGCTCCACGACTCCCTCATCACCCACGTACACAAATTCCTGTTCAGAATAGAAATGCCATAAAGCAGTTTTTAAGATCAGATTTCTGATCGGCTTTAGAATAATTCCAAGATCAGTACCATAGACTTTCGGTAATATTTCTTTTGCATCATTATTAAGGATCACACGGGTATCGTTAGAATGAAATCCAATTCCATTGTTCAGATAAATTTTTACGGTAGAAGATGGAGTATAAACAAAATTCAACTTAGGGCTTGTAATAGTTCTATGATGGTGCCGGAATTCAGTTTCACCTGCCAACAGGTCCCTATAAGCAAAACGAAAATGATCAAAACGCAGGCCTGCATTTAGGCTAAATTTATCATTGACTTCAAGATGTTGATTCCAGTATAAAAAGCTATTCGCTTCTTTAACATCGCCTTTTTGTAATGATTCTATGTATTGCCTTTTCACTGCTCTTGACAATTCAATTCCTTTTACATCATCGTATCGAATGCCACAGCCAAATTCGGTGTATGCATTTTTATTTCCCAGCATCCATGTTTTGGAAGCAGTTGTATTGTAACCATAAATATTTCTTGTTTCCCGCTGATTTATTTCATCCCCATTTACAGCATCTTTAAGAAAAAAAGTAAAGTTTGAAAAAAGGTTGAAATAATAACGACTATAATAAAGTTGGTCTGTCATCTTCCAATTATTTTTCCATTGTCTTGTGTAGCGGATATTAAAATTCGTTCGGCTTGTATTGCCTCCTTCACTATTATCAATAGAACCAAAACGACTGACCATTCCGCTTTGCACTGCACGATTGGGAACTTGCCCGGAAGCGTTCCATTTACTTTCAAATGTTGACGCTGTAATAGTAAGCTGGCTTTGGTTTCCAAACCATGCATTGAATTTGCCCATCATATTAAAACGATGAAAACGCTGCGGGTTTTCAAAATAGCCATCAGATCTGAAATATTCCGATGCCATGTAAAATTGTTGCCTGCAATTTTCTTCTTCAGCATTAAAAATTTTCATCATGCCAACTAAACGTTGTGAATTGAATTGCCCACCTTCTACTTTTAGAAAATTGTCCTTTAGAAATTCTTTCGTTTGAAACGCTGCGTAACCTGCAGTGGCAAGATTACCTTTATTTGTAAAATACGGCCCTTTATCAAAATCTACTTTCTCGACCGATTCAGGAATAAGAAAATGAAGATCAGCATAACCCTGGCCATGTGCATGACTCACCATATTGACCGGCATATCATCCACACTTACATTTATATCTGTTCCATGATCAATATCAAATCCTCTTAAAAAGATCTGCTCGGCTTTTCCACCACCTGCATGTTGTGCAATAAATAGACCCGGAACGATTCTCAATACATCCTGCGAAGTATTTATGGGACGAAGCATTATATCTACCGAACCAATTGTCTTTAATGGAGAATTCTTTTTACCATTTATTTTTACCTCCGTAAGATCAAGATTTGTTTTTTTCATTGCCACTGAAACTGAAGAGATCACATTATCCTTTACTTCAACAGGAATGATCTCAGTTTTATAACTTATATGTGAGATCACTATTTCATATTGTCCCGGGTTGATCCCAATGATGGAGAATTTTCCAAACGCATCTGTGTCGCCTCCTTTATTATTTGAAATGATAACAGTAGCGCCAATCAACGGTGTTTTATTTTCTACATCAGAAATATATCCTTGTATCTTTCCTTTTTGGGAACACAAAGCAGTAGATGTAAGCAGCAGCCATGTAAAAATCTTTACTCTGATCATGACCATCATTCAATGGCTTATTTACGAATCCCACAATTCACCGGTTTCAAAAACCTGGTATTTTTAATTATTCGATGATCGCCAATCCGAATATGGATCTCTGTCGTAGATAAGCTACTGTACTTTTCAAACCTGTTTTTTTAGAAGACGATTTCCCGCGAAGAAATAACCAGCCATTGCCCCGAGGCCATCGGCAATCATGTCTCCATAATCAAAAGAGCGGAATGGTATAAAATAATGTTGCACGAATTCCAACCCGATCCCGTAGATCATAGATAAGATTGCGATGACTAAAAAGATCCGTTTGACTTTTACATTGGCTATTTTATTTGTATAGACTTTGCACCAAAGAAAAACTAATGTCAGAAATAAGAAAAAGTGGGCCCACTTATCAAGCCAAATTTTATCATGCCAGTCTATTTTAGGAAGTTTGGACCCAGGGATACACAGGAGAATTGTAAGCATTAACAGCCAACCTATGGCAAAAAGCAATGAGGCCTGAAAAGTTTTCAAATAAATTTTTTTGCAAAATAAGGTGATAATATAATGAAAGACAGAAATTAAAAAGGAGCCCTAAAAAGAGGGCCCCTGTCATTAACCAACTATAGAACCAAATCTTAAGGATTCACCGTTAAAGCTCAACGGTAAATACGAAAAAATGATTGGGTTGGTTTTGACCGGGGTCACATTACAAATTGGTCACATAGATCTTTTCAAGATTTGGAGCCGGGTTACCATCTTTCTTCTCGAGTGTAATGGCAAAAGCTTTTGCAGCCTGCGCATTCTTCATCCTATACATTTGAAGGGGCTTTTGGGTTATTTCAATAAAACCAAGGTCGATAGTTTGTAATTGTCCATTTGGAGTTAAAATAGCCCAAAGCTGGTATTGTTCATCTGATGCAGGCGTTGGCAAATTATTGACAAGCAGATAAACATCTTTTGATGTTGTATCCCAATAAACGGTCGCAAACGAACCGGGAGAATTAGCTGTGCCACCAAGACCTACCATTTTCATTCCTTCTTTTTGCATGTTGCTGGCATCTTCACTCATCTGTGTAACCTGCTGTTGTGTTGTTCTAAGGTCTTGCTGAGTTGTTGTAAGATCAGTTTTCAATTTTTCATTTTCATTTCTTAAACTCATGTTCCACCAAATACTGCCCATCAACAGGATCACACTAGCGGCGGCAACAAACTTTGCCCAATTAAATTTTCGGGAAGGTGCTGTTTGAATAGGAACGACGGGAGCAGATTTTTTTACCTCAAATACTTTGGAAGATATCCTTTGTTTAAGATCGGGCGGAGGAGCAATAGCACCTTCCATAGCTTGTTTTTCAATAGACAATTCAAAAGCATCCTTTGCCTCTTTCAGTTCAGGATAAGACTCACAATACTTTTCAAATTCAAACTTTTCCTGGGCTGACAGCAGTCCGAGTACATAGCTTTCCACTACTCCGCTTGATATGTATTCTTTTATATTCACTTTATGATTGAATCAATATTCTTAATTGACTAAGTGCTGTCCTTATCCTTGTTTTCACGGTTCCCAAAGGTATACCCAGCATTTTTGCGATCTCTTCATGAGTAAATCCCTGGAAATACGAAAGATCGATCAGTCGCCGATAATCTTCACTTAGTTTCGTTAACAATTTTTTCAGTCCTACATCATTCACCGCAGGGTTAGAACTCATTGCCAAACCGTCGTTTTCACCTTCCATGATGGTTTGGTTTTTCATATTATCCCGGTATCCTTTTGATCTCAGCTTATCAATTGCTGCATTGCGGGCAATATTCAGCATCCATGTAAACAATCTCCCTTTTGACGAGTCATATGATTTTATTTTCTTCCAGATATTGATAAAAACTTCCTGCATCACGTCACTTGCCGTGTCCTTATCCGGAATAATCTGGTTAATAATCGTATAAAGTGCTCCCGAGTAATGTTCGTATAGGTAGTTGAATGCACCGTTACTCTGCTCATTTAGCAAAACGACGAGTTCCTGCTCGCTATATTTGGGTTTCGGTTCCAAAAGTTGGTCAAAAGATAAACAAAAAAGTATCCCTAAGCCGGGACACTTTATTTACGAAATAGTTTTCTTAGCAGATTTAAGCTACTTGTGCTTCGTAAGCGGTTGCATCCATCAATGCTTCTACATCCGCCGGATTAGTTACAGTCATTTTTACCATCCATCCCTCACCATAAGGATCGCTGTTTACGGACTCAGGAGAATTAGCCAATGCTGCATTCAATTCAGTGATTGTTCCATCTACCGGTAAAAACAGGTCTGAAACTGTTTTCACGGCTTCTACGGTACCGAATACATCGCCTGCTTTTAAAGACTTGCCAATTGTTTCAACTTCTACATATACAATATCACCCAGTTCTCGTTGAGCATAGTCAGTAATGCCAATGGTAGCCACATTGCCATCCAGTTTTATCCATTCATGATCTTTTGTATAGCGCAGGCTTTTGGGGAAATTCATAGTTAAAAATTTGAGCTGCAAAGATTACGAAATCAAAGTAAATAAGCAGAAAGATTTTTCTGAAAACCAACACCATCGCTCCGCTTGAGCTCCCGTTGCAGCGTTTATTCAGAGCAAAGCAAAGGAGTCCGTTCAGGGCTCCGTAATTCTATTTAACTTTTCGTGAGATGTGAATCATCAGTCGTGAATAAGAACAGTGAGAATTGTCACTCTTGTTTCGTTCACTTCTTACGATTTCTTTCTTTTAATCAACTTAGCTTTTATGATCCGTATATCCTGCAATGGACGGTCCCTGTCCTGCCCCCGGCTTGTCTGAACGGCAGCGATCTTGTCAATAACATCCAATCCGTTTACCACTTCTCCGTAAACGGTATAGCCTTGATCAAGTTGCGGTGTGCCACCAATCGATTTATAAGCTTCCCTGTGTGTAACAGGTATTTTTCTTCCATTCAACCTAAAAGTTTCGATGGAGTCAAGCCCGGCATCAGTATAAACTTTTCCCTGGGTTATATAAAACTGGCTTCCACTACTTGCCTTTTGTGGATTTACATTATCACCGGTTCTTGCGGCAGCTATTACGCCTTTTCTATGAAATAATGTTGTTCTGAATTCCGCCGGAACAGTATAACCGGGTCCACCATTTCCTAAGGGTTGACCTGTTGTCGCTCTTTTACTATTTGGATCACCAGCCTGTATCATGAAATCTTTTATCACGCGATGAAACAGGATGCTGTCATAATATCCCACTTTCACCAGCTTTAAAAAATTATCCCGATGCATCGGTGTGGAATCAGATAAGCGAATAACGATATCACCCATTGTAGTCTGCACCAACACATCTCTTTTCCTGTCTTTCTTTTTTATAGTTGAATCTTTCTGAGCAGCAAGCGAAACTACAACTAAACAATTCAGCAATCCAATCATTAATCTTTTCATAAGAAGAATTTAAAAATCATGGGTTTCAAAATAAAGAAGAATATGATCCTTCATAACATTTTCCTGTTCTATTGGCGAAAGAACAGGGAGCGATTTTAGTTGGCGAAAATGGGGCCATCCGTCAGCATCCCTTCCCTGCAACTCATAATAACCACTTTGCGCAAAAAGGCTGCAGACGGCTATATGCATAAGGTCCTGTTTTTGTTCTTTGGTAAACTTTTCTTTTACCTCGCCAAATTCCTGTATCCCGATAAGGAAAAGAATTGTTTCCATATCCGGTTTTTTTCCAAAGCGTTCAACAAGCCTGGCTTCTAATGCCCACCATCTTGTTTGTAAATCATCTTTTGCCTGCATGGCCGCAAAGATAGGTAGCGCTATTTTTGTTAAAAGAAAAAGTAAATGACTACTGCGAAAGATCAATTTACAATTACAACAGAGAAGGAAAAATTAGACATTGAATTTATTCATTCATTTCTAACCCGTTCATACTGGGCCGAGGGAATATCAAAAGAACTTATTGAACGATCCGTGAATGGGGCTCTGTGTTTCGGCTTATTTGAAAATGATACGCAAATAGGATTTGCAAGAATGATAACAGATAAAGCGACGTTTGCGTACCTGGCCGATGTATTTATCATTGAAGAGTATCGGGGTCGTGGCTTAAGTAAATGGCTGATGGAAGTTATTATGGCTCATCCATCGTTGCAGGGCTTGCGCCGGATGATGCTCGCAACAAGGGATGCACACCGCCTGTATGAAAAATTTGGATTTACTGCTTTGAATAATGTTGACCGCTGGATGCAAATACATGATCCTGATATCTACAAACATTGATCAATTTACCTTTTCAACAATAACTGCTGAACCATAAGCGAGTACTTCTGTCACGCCACCCATTACCTCGTTAGCATCATATCGCATGCTGATAATAGCATTTGCACCTTTGTCAGTTGCATTTTGGAGCATGAGTTGAAATGCATCTTCCCTTGTTCTTTCACATAGTTCCTGGTATATAGAAATGTTGCCGCCAAAAAGTGTTTGAAAGCCACCAGCTATATTGCCAAATATACTGCGTGAACGAACGGTAATCCCCCGGACTATTCCCAAATTTTTTATAATCCGGTAACCGCTCAATTCAATATTAGTTGTTACCATCTCAGGATCTATCATATCACATATTTTTATAAATGTACATTGATTGTCTCAACCAACAATTACCTTTGCCGCTCCAAAGAAATTGAAAAAATGTTGCAGGTAGCTTTTATAAGAAATAACAAAGAAGAGGTAAAGCAAAGATTAACTGTCAAGAATTTTGCCGAATTGGATCTTGTTGATGAAATTCTTTCATTGGATGAGGAAAGAAAGAAGCTGCAACTCGAATTTGATTCTATTCAGGCAAAAGTAAACAGCACTTCTAAAGAGATCGGGCAAATGATGGCAAAAGGTAAAAAAGAAGATGCTGAAAATAAAAAGCTGGAAGTTGCGACACTTAAATCATCTCTTCAGCCAATTTCTGACAGGCTTTCAATTGTTGAAAAGCAATTGCAGGACGTATTGGTGAAGCTTCCAAATCTTCCTTCTGATAAAGTTCCGCCGGGAAAAACTCCTGCAGATAATATTGTGGTTAGAGCCGGTGGCAGTGAACCCAGGCTTGCCGCAAATGCATTACCCCATTGGGACCTTATAAAGAAATATGATATTGTGGATTTTGAAACAGGTGCAAAAATTACAGGAAGCGGATTCCCCTTATATAAGGGCAAAGGAGCAAAACTTCAAAGAGCATTGATCCAATATTTTCTTGATTTCAATACGGATGAAGGATATACTGAATATTTACCCCCATTCATGGTAAATGAAGCTACTGCTTATGGTACAGGTCAACTCCCGGATAAGGAAGGACAGATGTATTACATGCAAGCTGATAATTTTTATATGATCCCTACTTCTGAAGTGCCGGTAACAAATATTTATCGTGATGAGATA
>CBFGXP010000026.1:0-26159 GCA_965652775.1 uncultured bacterium | reverse complement strand
TGATTGCTGCCAAAATAAACTATATCAGGATTATGAATACTGATTTGAATCGGGGACTGCCAGTTAAAGCGATAAGGGAATTCACCCATTTCATGTCGCGGTGTTATTCTTCTTGTACCTTCCCTTGTCATCCTGTTTGTTCTTGAATAACTACCGAATTGCGATCCATAGTAGGTTGTTGTATTATCTCTTGGATCTACCTGCACCTGCATGCCATCACCACCGCCAATATTTGCTTCACCACCGACCGTTAACCCGAGACCTGACCCGGCGAACGGATTACGACCGCTTTGGGATGGAACATACCATACACCATTATCCTGTAATCCACCATAAACGTTATAAGGTCTTGCATTATCAGTTGTAATAGCATAGAATTGACCGACAGCCGGTGTGTTTGCTTTGAACCAAGCATCGCCATCGTCATAAGTGATATTGACACCGCCATCATTGCCATTAATAAGGTGCGAATCTTTTTTTGGATTTATCCATAAGGCATGATGATCCGCATGCACATTGTTTTTGTCCATGTTTTTCCAGGTCTTGCCCCCGTCGTTAGATACCTGTGAGGAAAAACCAAGTGCATACAATTTGTTCTCATTATAGGGAGAAACATAGATCTTGGCAAAATAATATCCATATGTAAAGAAAATAGGAACTTCTTTTTCATTTACTTTTTTCCAGGTTTGTCCTCCATTATCACTGCGATAAATTTCACAACCAATCGGGTTGGATTCAAAGCCGGTATTAACATTAAAATAGTCATGAAGCACGGAAGATTTATACTGCCCTTTTTCAACCCTCTCTTTCAGCAGTTTGGCTGTATACTTTGGGTACACCCGGTTGCGTGATAAAAAAGTGTCAAGCTTTTTATTATCAAGCTGAGCAAATTGTTCTTTGGTCAATCCCTTAAAATCATCGGTGCGATACGTTATTGAATCTCTTCTTGCAGTATCGGGTTTGTTATTTTGATTGTCAAGGATCGCATAAACGATCTGCGGATTTTTTGGATATACACAAAGACCGATCCTTCCAAGCCCGTCACCGGTTGGAAATCCGGAACCAGCTCCACTTATCAATTTCCATGTACTGCCACCATCATTACTTTTATAAATACCGCTTGTCTTTCCGCCTTCTTCAAAATTCCATGCACTTCTTGTTTTGTACCATGTGGCTGCATAGAGTTCATTTGGATTTTGAGGATTGATATCCATTTCAACAGCCCCGGTATTGTCATCTGCATATAAAGTTTGTTTCCATGTCTTGCCGCCATCCGTTGTTTTATAAATACCTCTTTCTTTATTTGGAGAATATAAATGACCCAGCACTGCCACCCATGCAGTATTGTTATCAGTTGGATGCAGCTGAATCTTGCCAATATGATGTGAATCGGGTAATCCGGCATATTCCCATGTCTTACCGGCATCAGTACTTTTATAAACACCAATGCCGGCATAAGAAGAACGGCTGCTGTTTACTTCACCCGTCCCGATCCAAATCGTTTTTGTTTTCCAATCAATGGCAATATCACCAACAGTTAAAATATCTTCTGAATCAAAAATTGACTTAAAGGAAAGACCATTGTTTTTTGTGTACCATAATCCGCCTGAGGCATAGGCTACGTAAAATTCGGTAGGATCATCAGGATTGGCCTCGATATCCACAACTCTGCCACTCATTGTTACAGGTCCTATGTTGCGGAAACTGATATCATTTAATATTGATTTTTTTTCTAGCTCTTTTCGCTGTTGTACCTTTTTCATTCTTTCTTCCGCAGATGTAGGAGCTACCTGTCCTGATGCGCTGATTTGAGAATATGCTAATGTGCCGATGAAAAGCAGGGATTTAAAGCATATTTTGATGTGCTGAAATTTTAACAGGGAAAACATAAAAGCAGTCGTTTTTCGTTATTAAATTTGATGTGGTTTTAGCGTGACGCTATTTCTCCAAACATACTAAACTATGCGATATATATTCATCCTATTTCTTTTTGCATCTATCGGGGGTTATTCGCAGTGCAGAACTTTTATGATCGGTGTAAAAGGTGATACACTTAACTGTGTGGATGTTAAAGGAAAAAAACAAGGGCGATGGGTAAACGAATTGCCACCACTTCGTGGAGAGAAAGGCTATGAAGAACAAGGCGTGTATATTAATGACAAAAAAGAGGGGCAATGGCAACAGTTTACGTTGGACGGCGACTTGCTGGCTATTGAAAACTATCGTTGGGGAAATAAACATGGTCGTTCTATTTATTATACTCCTTTCGGACAACCCATTCGTGAAGAAAGCTGGAAAGCAGTAAACCCCGATAATCCTTATGATACTGTCGATGTATTTGGTTTAAATGATCCGGGTAAGGTTGTAAGAAGAGAAGTAATAAAGTTGGATGGTCATACACTTCGCCATGGTACATGGAAATTTTTTGATCCCGATCTTGGAACAGTTGTAAAAACTGAGCAATACAAGCTTGACAAATTGGTAGTGGCCGGTGTAGCGGAAGATGAATTGGCGCCGATCGATATAAGTACAGGCAGCAGTTCAAAAGTTAAATCGGATACAACAGGAAAAAAATCAATTGCAAAGCCAAAAGAAGTGGCAGAGTATGAAAAGAAAAATGCTGGCAAAAAGAAAGTAAAAACAAGAACAGGGCAGACGGGGTATTGATATTAACAACTATTATAAAAAAGCCACTTCAATCGAAGTGGCTTTTTCGTAACCTAAAGTTTCACTATTAAAATGCTTTCTTTTTCTCGGCTGCCTTCTGCATAGGATTCCCCGCCTGTGTTTGCCCACCTCTTGCTCCCCCAATTCTTCCTTTAAACACCGTAAATTTAGTAGGTTCGGGAATCGCATTCCATGAGTTGTTCTTATCATTGATATCAGCCGTTTCCTTATAAGGATCCAGTTTTATCGTTGCTACTTCTTTGTTCTTGACAAATGTTTTTATCACTTTGTTTTCATTTAGTCTCCAAACCTGCGCAGGTATTCTATCAATTTCAGTGGATCCATCTTTATAGGTCCACTCAATGATAACAGGCATCACAAGTCCGCCTTTATTGCTAAGGGTCAGCTCATAGATATTCGTGTTGGCGTATTTTTGTTTTTCTGCATCTGAAAGTCCTTCAGGATTACTGGCCGGAGTAGTTACACTAAATTGATTTGTGTCGTAGGGCTCAAGTCCTCTTGCATACCGCCAGTAAAAATCACGCAAGGTTGTATCTGCATCAGTTTGAAACGTTATGCTTTTATCTTCCCTGTTCCTCACTTTTGAAATATCATTATCCGGAACCAGGATTGGTTTATCAACGTTGCGTTTTACTACCGATTCCTTTGTGGGCTCTGGCACAAAATTCAAATCAGGCTTTGCATACCTTACACTATCCAATGAAATATCACATGCATCAGTACTATAAAACCATCCACGCCAAAACCAATCAAGGTCTTCACCGCTTGCATCTTCCATGGTACGGAAGAAGTCAGCAGGTTCAGGATGTTTAAATGCCCACCTTCTTGAATATTCACGAAAGGCGTAGTCAAATCTTTTGCGGCCCATTACAGTTTCACGAAGGATATTTAAACCGGTAGCGGGTTTTGAATAGGCATTAGGGCCAAACTGAACAATATTTTCGCTATTAGTCATGATCGGCTCCAGTTGATCCTTTGGCAGTTTCATATAATCAGTGATAAAGGTTGCAGGACCTCTTCGATTTGCATACTTATTATCCCATAGTTCCTGTGTAAGGAATTGTACAAAGGTATTCAAGCCTTCATCCATCCAGCTCCATTGACGTTCATCGCTATTAATGATCATCGGGAAAAAGTTATGTCCAACTTCATGAGTAACTACACCGATCATTCCATATTTAGTTCCTTCTGAGTAGGTGCCGTCTTTTTCAGTACGACCATTATTAAAACAGATCATCGGGTATTCCATGCCGCTTGATGCTTCAATACTTTGAGCGACAGGATATGGATAGGGAATAGTGAATTTTGAATAAGATTGAATAGTGTGCTCAACCACTTTACTTGAAAATTTTCTATACAGGCCGTATGCTTCCTTTGGATATCCACTCATACACATGATCTTTTTCCCTTCAATCTTTGTTGACAATGCATCCCAAATGAATTTGCGTGATGTCCCCCATGCAAAGTCACGAACATTGTCTGCTTTGAATATCCACGTCTTCTTCCTGTCGCTTTTTTGTTTCTCCGCAGCTTTGGCTTCTTCTAATGTAACTACTTCAATTGGTTCTCTTGAAACCTGTGCTTTATTCCATCTTGCAAGCTGTGCAGGTGTTAAGACCGCCGCATAATTTTGCCCTTCACCTGTTGAAAGAATAACATGATCGGCCGGCACTGTCATCTGCACTTTAAAATTTCCGAATGTCAGTGCAAACTCTCCGCGACCAGTAAACTGGTGATTCTGCCAGCCCTGGAAATCGCTATAAACACAAAGACGAGGATACCACTGTGCCATTGTGAAAACATGATTGCCGTCTTCAGGAAAAAATTCATAACCACCGCGACCACCGCGGGTCATGCGGTCAGCTATTTTGTAATTCCAGTCAAGCTTGAATATAAAACGCTGGCCAGGTTTTAATGGTGCAGGCAATTCTATCCGCATCATTGTTTTATTGATATCAAAGGATAATTTTTTTCCTGTGGCGTCAGTGAGTTTTAAAATATTAAAACCATAACCATTATCGCCACCGGCCTCCAATGCTCTTTCCAACTGTTGTTGTGTTACTCTTCTATCCATCGGGTTACTGGTTTGATAGTTTGCGTTATTTACACTGCTATGCTGGTTTTCATCAAGCTGCAGCCATAGGTAGGTAAGTACATCAGGAGAATTATTGAAATAAGTAACTGTCTCGCTACCGTGCAACTTCAGATTTTTTTCATCCAATTCGCATTTGATATCATAATCAACCCGCTGTTGCCAATATTTTGGACCAGGCGCCCCACTTGCGGTACGGTATTCATTAGGGGTAGGGAAGTTTGCTCCCATTTGTTCAAACTTGTTTCCATGATTACTGCCCGCATTGTTGTTTACATTTTGTGCAAACAGCGTGATGGTAGCAATAATCATAAAAACTGTAGAAAGAAAATTTTTCATGTGTGTGAATTTTAGACTGAAAATAGTGATGGTCTCAAAACTAAATGAAAAAAATAAATTCACCCGCCCATTCATCCTATTGAGGAAATAAAAATGCCATCAGATCAATTCCAATGGCATTTTAAATAAGAATATTTCATGGATCAGAATGCTTTCTTCTTCTCCATTGCTTTTTGCATCGGGTTGATGCCGGGAGCCGGAGTAACATTTTGTTTTTGTTTAAACACTTTAAATCGGCTTGGCTCTTTTATGTCACCGTATGTGTTATTAGCAGTATTTATATCTGCAGTTTCATTATAAGGATCCAGTTTAACAGAAGCTACTTCTTTATCCTTCATAAAGGTCTTGATCACTTTATTTTCATTTTTGCGCCATACCTGTGCAGGTATCTTTTCTATTTCTTTTGTACCATCTTTATACGTCCACTCCAATATGATCGGCATGATCAGGCCACCTTTATTACTAAAAGTAATTTCATAAAAATTCTTATTTGCATATTTCTGTTGTCCTTCCGCATCCAACGGTTCAGTTTGTGCTTTTACAGTGACTGCATATTTAGCCGTATCATATTTTTCCAGTTCACGTCCATATCTCCAGTAGAAATCGCGTAGCGAAGTGTCACGATCAGTTTCAAACACAATGTTTTTGTCTTCACGGTTTCTCATTTTTGAAATGTCTTCAGGACCAACCTGTGGTTTTGGAAGGGGACGGTAAACAACAGTATCTTTTAATTGTGCCGGAACAGCTGTTACATCGGCCTTTGAATGTTTAACAGTATCAATTGAGATGTCAACTGCGTCAGTGCCATAAAACCAACCTCTCCAAAACCAATCAAGATCTTCACCTGTTGCATCTTCAAGTGTCCTAAACAGATCAGCAGGAGTGGGATGTTTGAACGCCCAGCGTTTTGAATATTCACGAAATGCATTATCAAATAATTCGCGGCCAACAATTGTTTCCCGTAAAATGTTTAAACCGGTAGCAACTTTGGAATAAGCATTTGCGCCAAAGTTGTTGATGTTTTCACTGTTGGTCATAATAGGCTCAAGCTGCTCTTTCGGCAACTTCATATAATCCGTAATTGACCATGCAGGCCCACCATTTGATGGAAATTTATTATCCCATAGTTCCTGGGTCAGGTATTGCAAATAGGAATTCAGGCCTTCATCCATCCATGTCCACTGTCTTTCATCACTGTTCACGATCATTGGGAAAAACGTATGTCCGACTTCGTGTATGATAACAAAGATCGCTGCATTCTTTTGTCCCTCGTTATAGCTACCATCTTTTTCCGCACGGCCTGGATTAAATGAGATCATTGGATATTCCATTCCCTGGTTGCCTTCGACGCTTATAGCAACAGGGTAGGGATAAGGAATAGAGAAGTTTGAATATGTTTTGATAGTATGAGCTACCGCTTTTGTCGAGAACTTGCTATAAATGGGGTATGCTTCTTTAGCATAATAACTCATGCTCATTACTTTTTTTCCGTTGACGATCGTCTTCATCGCATCCCATACAAAACGTCTTGAGCTTGTCCATGCGAAATCACGAACATTGTCTGCTTTGTAGATCCATGTTTTCTTCTTGCTATTGCTTTTTACTTTCGATGCATTTAATGCCTCATCCAACGTGACAATTTGTATGGGCTGATCTGCATTTTGCGCTTTTTGCCAGCGAGCCATTTGCGTGGGAGTTAGTGTTGCAGCATAATTCTGGCACTCACCGGTAGCGCCGACAATATGGTCGGCGGGAACTGTCATTTGCACTTTAAAATTTCCAAAGCTCAGCGTAAACTCGCCAGTACCTGTAAACTGGTGATTTTGCCAGCCAATTTCGTCACCATACTTACACATACGCGGATACCATTGCGTCATCGTGTAATTGTTATTCCCATCTTCCGGAAAATTTTCATAACCACCTCTTGCACCGCCAAATCGAAGAAACTCCCCACGATTAGCAAGCTTGTAATTCCAGTCAACAACAAAAGAAATTTTCTGACCAGGTTTCAATGGTGTTGCCAGGTCCACTTTCATCATTGTTTTGTTGATGTAATATTTCATTGGCTTCCCTGTGATATCAGTAAGTTTAGTGATATTAAATCCATACCCGTTGTCGCTTTTTCTTTCATCAAAGCGATCAAGTACTTTGTCAGTAACCTGTGTCTGCATGGGGTTACTGGTTTGATAGTTTGCATTATTCACCGTGCTGTGCTGATTCTCATCTAACTGCATCCAGAGGTAAGAAAGTACGTCAGGTGAGTTGTTGTAATAGGTGATGATCTCAGTGCCGGTCAGCTTGTTATTAACCTCATCCAATTCGCACTTGATGTCATAGTCGGCACGCATTTGCCAATACTTGGGACCCGGAGCACCACTGGCTGTTCGATATTCATTGGGGGTTGGCAAGATCGTTCCCAATTGCTCAAATTTGTTTGCATGATTACTGTTTGCATTGTTTTTTATATCCTGTGAAAATGCAAGACTAAAAACTGCGAAGCTCAGAGCAAAAAATAAAATGATACGTTTCATTTTTCTTACAGATTTTATTGAATAAAAATTTATCTACAATGGCCATCTTTCAATGGCTGTTACTAAAGCAATACTAAATGCGCACGCCGATGCGAAAATGACCCAGTCTCTCCGGTTTACTTTAAGAATATTCAAAACAACGAATGATAGCAGCAGGATAAACAGTACAACAATGATCTGCCCTGCTTCCAATCCCAAATTAAAACCAAATAAACCCCAGCCAAGACTTTGATCACTTGCTAAGGCAAGGCGAATATTATTTGCAAATCCTAATCCATGTATAAGTCCAAAGAACAGCGCCAGAAAATAATTGATACGAATGGTTTTGGGGGTAAATTTTTTCTGAAACAAGTTGGTAATGGCTGTGAAAATGATGGTGCACGGAATCAGAAACTCCACCCATTTGCTGCTGATCGTTATAATCTCTTTTACACTAAGAAATAGCGTAAGTGAATGCCCAATGGTAAAAGCGGTGATAAGAATAAGCACCTGCTTCCAGTCCTTGATTATATAGATAGCAGCCAATGCCAAAATAAAAAGCTGGTGATCCAAAGCGTCGTGGCTGATAATATGCTGCCAGCCAAACCTGAAATAAAACGGAAAATCACTCATAGTTTAAACCTGCCTGATCTAAATACCACCTGTAAAATATTAACAACAATCCTTATCAGGGCATCAAAATAAAGCAGACTTTTGTGCTAATAAAAATTAATTTGGTTAATGGCAATAGAGCTCTATAAATGGCTACTGGTACCCTTTTTTTCTATTTCGTTGTTTAACAGCGGGAAAAAACCCGCTTCATATACTGAAAAAGCCATACACCCCCTCCATTTGGCAACGGTACAAATAGATCATAATGCTGCTGACAAAACACTGGAAATAACATGTAAAACTTTTTGGGATGATTTTGAAAGTATTTTAACCAAACTAAATAAATCCAGGGTTGACCTGACCAGCGACAAGTCAATTGAGGAAAACAACAAGAGAATTTTCGAATACATCAAGTCACACCTGCAAATAACCGTAGATGGTAAAGCCGTACAGATGAATTTTGTAGGATACGAGAAAGAAGATGTTGTGGTCTATTCTTACCTGCAGGTCGATAACATCAGTTCGGTAAAAAAAGTTGCTATCGTCAACACGATAATGCATGACATGTTTGATGACCAGGTGGAGATCATTCACATGATCGTGAACGGCAACCGGAAAAGCACTAAGCTGGATTATCCCGCAAAAAATGCTGAGTTTTCCTTTTAGTTTTACCTGATGGTTTGAAATCGGGGAAATTAATAATTGAATCTATTTTTTTAAGACACATCCATGAGGGTAAGATTAGTTTTATTCCTGCTGTGTTTTTCATTTATCCAGGATATACTTTCACAACAATTTTATATTAAGGGACGGGTAACCGACGTGGAGAGCCAGCTTCCATTGAAAGGTGCCAGTGTATATATCAATAACAGTACAAAAGGAACTGTTACTGATGATCAGGGGAATTTTGAATTGGGACCTTTTGAACAAGGACGATATGAAGTAGTAGCTTCTTACGTTGGTTATGATCCGTTGCTTTATACTGCTGAAGTAAAGGCATCCGGGTTACGTATCAGTTTCAAACTGGGCAAGAAAGAAACAATAATGCGTGAAGTGCTTGTACTTAGCAGCGAAACACGAAAACGCTATCTTGACATTTTTAAAAAGTATGTGCTCGGTGTCAGCGTGGCTGCCGAACGTTGCCAGGTACAGAATATTGAAGAAATACAATTTGCGTCAGGGGAAAACAAAGACGCAATAATAGCGTATACAGAAAAAGAGTTGGTTATTGATAATCCCGAGTTGGGCTATACCCTTCATTTTGATTTGCTTGAATTTAATTATAACAAAGCAACCACGGGTTCTTATTTTTTTGGCTATACACGTTTTGTTGATTGGGGAAACAATGAGCAGACAAAAAAGAAATGGCTGCGTAAACGAAGACAAACTTATGAAGGGAGTACAGTACATTTTTTTCGGAGCCTTGTAAAAAAGCAGTTGGCAAAAGAAGGTTTTACGGCTTACCAACTAAATAATTTGCAAAAAGCAAAAAAGGACACAGTCTTTATAAAAGCTACGTCACAAAAAAATAATCCCGGTATGCAAATGGCAAGACCCGCAATTGAAGATAGTATGATGCGATTGTTTCCTGATAGTGCCTATCGTATCTACGAGTTACTGCTAAATGATGGCTGGCGTATTGTCTATGGAAAGAATACTGATCTGAAAATGGAGATAACAAAAAAAATGCTTTTGATGCAACCAACCAACAGCACGATCTCGGGATTGCGTTTACGTGAAGCTCCCGTCTTAATAAGCGAAAGAGGTATATTGCTTACACCGATACGTGTTTTTTATGATGGCATCTGGAGTTATGAGCGATTAGCTAATATGCTTCCTGAAGATTATGAAGTGGACCAGGGAAACTAATCCATCTCTTGCCTTATCTCCGTACTAATGTTCACCAATACTTTATCGATCCGGTGCCCATCCATATCTATTATTTCAAAACGAAAACCTTTCCAGTCAAATTTATCACCGGAATGTGGTATGCGTTCGAGTTCATGTAGTATAAAACCTGCAAGTGTATCAAATTCATGTTCGCCCTCATTCATCCATCCTGCTTTGTCAAAACGGGTGAGGAAATCATAAAAAGGAATTTGTGCATCTACCAAAAAGCTACCATCTTCTCTTTCCACCACTTCATAATCTGTAACGTCAGGCTGTGGAATATCACCAACAATTGCTTCAAGAATATCATTTAAGGTGATCATGCCTTGCATCGTCCCATATTCATCTACAATAAAACATGAATGGTTCTCGGTTTGTTTGAATTTTTCCAAAACCTGGTATGCACTGTTATTTTCCGGAACAAACATCGCAGGTTTCATTACTTCTTTGAACTTGGTCCTGTCATCGGTCACATAAAGGTCTTTTATGGAAACAACGCCTTTGATGTTGTCAATTTCACCGTCGCAAATTGGATATACTGAATGGGGCTCACGGATTATTTTTTCTTTGATCTTGTCTTCATTGTCTTCAAGATCGAACCAGATTATGTCGCTGCGATGGGTCATCAATGATGTAATGTTACGGTCGCCAAGATGAAAAACCCGTTCTATGATCTCTCTTTCTTCTTCTTCTATCGTCCCTGCTTCCGTGCCTTCCGTGATCATAGTTTTTATTTCTTCTTCCGTTACTGCGTCATCTTTCGATTTTTTTATATTAAAAATGAAAAAGAAAAAACTACTTATTTTATTAAGTAGCCAGACAAATGGGTGGGTAATTTTTGCAAAAACCAGGACCGGGCCAGCCATAAGTTTGGATATTTTCTCTGCCCGTAATAATGCAAATCTTTTTGGGATCAATTCTCCAAAAAGTATCGAAAGAAATGTAACAATGATCACAACAATTGTGAGAGAGATGCCTTCTGCATAATCACTTAAGAAACTTATCCGTTTAAAGAAAGGAACCATGTAAACACTGAATCTTTCACCGGAATAAACACCCGTTAAAATCGAGATCAGCGTAATACCGATTTGGGCTGTCGATAAAAATAGTTCGGGTTTGTTAGAAAGATCAAGCGCTCTTCGGGCAAACTTATCGCCTTTTTGCGCCATGTTTTCCAACCTTGCTTTACGGGCGGAAACCAGGGCAATCTCAGTCATTACAAATAATCCGTTAATCAATATAAGTCCCAGCAAAATGAATATTTCCATCTAAAGAGAAGTTGGTTTCTATTCGAAGTTAGCAAATCCGAACCGCTTGTTAAAGAATACACCTAAGAGCCATCCAAAGGCAAATCCGACCGCGGCACCGCCTAAAATATCGAAGGGATAATGGACACCAACATAGACTTGTGCATAACCAATAACCGCTGCCCACAGGTAAGCTAGCCATACCCATCTTCCGATTATTGGTCGCAAGGTGAGAAAGATAAATGTTGCCATCCCAAAATGATTGGCTGCATGCGAAGAAGTAAAGCTAAAAGTACCGGAACAACGATTTACCAGCAATCGAACATATTGAAGAAAATCGGGATCACCGCAGGGGCGCAAACGCTGAAAGCCTTCTTTTATCAGTTTGCTGCTCGTCATATCACATAAAGAAACAGTACAAAGGAAGATCACAAACCACCACCAGCCCCGGCTTTTAAAATTTAAGGTGATAAAAACCAGCAGAAACAGGTAAAGTGGCGTCCAGTAGTATGCAATACGCAGGTATGGCATCATACTGTCAAAAAAGGAATTGCTTTGGTTATTATTTACCTGGATAAAAAGCCATTGATCCCATTGTTCCAGTTTATGAAGCAGGTTGCTTTGAATCAAAAACATGTGACAAAAATAGAGGAACGGTTAAAATATAGTTGAAACTACTGTGCTCTTATAGGAAATTCTTTTCTTTGTGGACTTTTTATGCTCATCCGGCTTAGAATACCAAAGACAATTATGTGGGTGATAAACCTGCTGGTCATCTTTTTATTGATATTTACTTTTTTCAGATTTGCCACTTATTTTTCTTTTAGACCAAAGGACCTGAGTTTTAGTGAATTGATCCCGTCGTTTCTATTAGGTATTCGTTATGATCTTCGCTGGATCGCTATCATTTTGCTGCCGATCGTTGCCATAAGTTTGCTTCCGACTCTTTCACCATTTTATTCTCAAAAAAATAAGAAATGGTGGACATGGTATTTAGCCATTATCACGTTTGTTGTCTTTTTCTTTTTTGCCGCTGATTTTGGAAATTTTGCTTACAACAGGACGCGACTTAATGCAAGTGCACTGAATTTTTGGGAGGATGCAAAAATTTCAATGGCGATGCTTTGGCAATCATATCCCATTTTTTGGATGTTGCTGGGTTTGGTGGTCGCTGTACTTTTTTTCAGATGGATGTACCGGCGAACGCATTGGACCGTAATTGCAAAAACAGATGGCCATGGTATACCTTACAAAAGGAAATGGTTTTTTGTGTCAGGGGCGCTGTTGTTGCTGTTTGTTTACGGAAGCATCAGTACTTCATCACTCAAATGGAAACAAGCATTTGAGTTGAACGATAATTTCAAAAGTTATCTCTCGTTAAATCCACTCCAGAATTTTTTTACAACGTTAAGATTCCGCAAGCCACAGTTTAATGAAAACACTGCAAGGGAAAATTTTGCTGTGATGGCAGACTGGATGGCTTTGCCGAATAAAAATGATTTTTCATACCGCCGCGAAATTTTTCCTGAAAGAAAAGCATTTGAAAGCAAGCCGAATATCGTGCTAGTAATGTGTGAATCGTTCAGCATGTATAAAAGCAGCATGAGTGGTAATCCGCTTAACACGACTCCTTATTTCAATCAAATGGCTGAGAGCGGAGTATTCTTTGAGAAATGTTTTTCACCGCACTTTTCGACGGCGCGTGGGTTATTTGCTTTGATCACGGGTATACCTGATGTACAGCTTTCAAAATTCTCTACCCGCAACGAAGCGGCACTGCAACAGCACACGATCATTAACAATTTTGAAGGATACGATAAGATGTATTTCCTTGGTGGCAGTCCTGAGTTCAATAATTTTCATGGGTTATTAAAAAATATTGATGGTTTGCAAATGCATGTTGAAGGAACCTTCAGTTCTCCGAAAATGAATGTATGGGGTATCAGCGATAAAAATCTTTTTCTTGAAGCCAATAAAGTTTTCAAAAAACAACAAAAGCCTTTTTTTGCGATCATACAGACGGCAGACAATCACAGGCCGTTTATGATTCCCCAGGAAGATAAAGATTTTGAAAAAATCAGCGTAACCAAAGACAGCTTAAGAAAATATGGCTTTGAATCTGTAGATGAACTTAATAGTTTTCGTTATTCAGATTATTGTTTTAAAAAATTTATTGAATCTGCAAAGGCGGAATCCTATTTTCATAATACCATTTTTGTTTTTATAGGTGATCATGGAATTTCCGGGAATGCAATGAATATGTATCCTTCTGTATGGACAGATCAGCGGCTTTCAGATGAACATGTGCCGTTATTGTTTTATGCTCCCTATTTATTGACGCCGCAAAGAAGGACTGAAGTAGTTTCACAGATCGATGTCTTGCCAACAATTGCGGGAATGGTGCAGCAGCCTTATGTAAACACTACTCTTGGCAGAGATCTGCTTCATCCCAACAAGCAAAATAATTATGCGTTTATCATTTATCATGATGAGGGACGTATCGGCATTGTGACCGACAATTATTATTTTACCAAGAACTTAAATTTTACTGAAGAACATTTATATCCAGTCGCGGGTGAGGTCTTACCATATACACCAGCTCAGCAGGATTCGATCAGGAATAAGATCAGCAATGTAACAACGGCTATTTATGAAACGGGGCGATGGATGCTGATGAATAATAAGAGAAGTAGGTAGTCATTAGTCGGGAGTCGGGAGTTGCAATAGCTATCGGGATTGTATTTTGGATTTTTTTTGTGCAACCAGGATCAACCGCGGTTTGGTTCGCACATCGTAACTCCCTAATTTGTAATCTCCGAAAGCTTCTTGTACCTGCAAGCCGTGGTAACTTAGCATGTCATTAAGATCACCAAAAGAAAATTTGGAAACTTTTTCCGTGAATTCAACGGGATGGATCAGAAGAGGGTCACTGACAATTATTCTTTTAAAAAAATGGGTCTCGTCGTGCCAACGGCGAATTTTATACACTGAACCATTGATTTTTTTTTCTTCATTGTAAACCATGTGATCTTCCGAATAATGAACGTTCAGGTAATCGATCACAAACACTCCATTAGGTTTTAAGCCATTTGCTATCGTTCTTATCGCATCATCATGTTCTCTCCTTGTTTTAAAATAGCCGAAGCTGGTAAAGAAGTTGAATGTATAGTCAAAATAGTTTACGCGAAATGGCAACCGCATATCATGCTGGTAAAACTCCAGTGTTTCAGTCTCAAATTTTTTTGCAAACGAAATGCTATCAAAAGAAATGTCAATGCCGGTTACAAGAAATCCTTTGTCTGACAGGATCCGGCTGTGCCTGCCACGACCGCAGGCCACGTCAAGCATATAGCTTCCTGACAACGGGTTTAAATGGTCAATAAGTTTTGAAATAAAAGCAGCCGCCTCTTTGTCATCCCTCTCAAAATATAATTTGTGATAAAATGGAGAATTAAACCAATCTCTGTACCAGGCCTGCTCTGACATGGCGCAAATGTAATAATGAAAGTAATAAACCTATTGAACGGTTAAAAGCTTATTTTTGCATCCCTAATAATTTTTTTTGCATAATAAATCCATTAAACAGAAAAACTAGCATAGCGTGGCACTAATAAAAAGTATATCGGGAATAAGAGGAACGATTGGCGGCAATTCAGGAAATAACTTAACTCCACTCGATATTACCAAGTTTACAGCCGCATTTGGAAGTATCATTGCAGGTGATAACACCGAAATTGTTTCAGCTCCGCTTCATAAAAAAACAAAAATTGTAATTGGACGTGATGGCCGCATCAGTGGGCCGATGGTTCGTGATATAGTTGTAAGTACATTGACCGGGATGGGAATCGACGTTATTGATCTTGGGCTTTCCACCACACCTACAGTTGAAATTGCAGTGAAAAAAGAAAATGCTGATGGAGGAATTATTATTACAGCAAGCCATAATCACAAAGAATGGAATGCGCTAAAGCTTTTAAACAGTGAAGGAGAATTTATATCAGCTGAGCTCGGTGCAAAAGTTTTGGAAAAAGCTGCAAAAGAAGATTTTGTTTTCAATACGGTTGAACAGCTTGGAGAATTGTCGATCGATGATTCTTATATGCAAAAACATATTGACGCCATTTTAGATTACCCCCTGGTAAATCAAAATGCAATCGCCAGTCAACAGTATAAAATTGTGGTCGATGGTATAAATTCTACCGGCGCAACGTTTGTACCCGCTCTGCTTAAGAAACTAGGATTAGAAAATGTGATCGTACTGAACGAAGAAGTGAACGGAAATTTTGCACATAATCCTGAACCGTTGCCGCAGCACTTATCGGAGTTAAGCCGCGAGGTAGTAAAGCAAAGAGCACACTTAGGAATTGCAGTTGATCCTGATGTTGATCGGTTGTGTTTTGTTTGTGAAGATGGTTCTATGTTTGGGGAAGAATACACACTTGTTGCTATTGCAGATTATATCCTGAGCAGGAGAAAAGGAAACACGGTAAGTAACATGAGCAGCACCCGGGCTTTAAAAGATATTACTATCAAACATGGTGGCGAATATTTTCCATCGGCAGTAGGAGAGGTGAACGTAGTAAATAAAATGAAAGAAGTGAATGCGGTGATCGGTGGCGAGGGGAATGGCGGGATCATTGTTCCTGATTTTCATTATGGCAGGGATGCATTGATTGGTATTGGTTTGTTTTTAAGCCATCTGGCCAATCATATGTTTGGGATGAAATCACTGCGTAGTTTATACCCGGATTATTTTATTTCAAAAAATAAAATTGAGCTGAACAATGGTGTGGATGTAAAAGCCATTTTCGAAAAGATCAGGAAGAAATATAAAAAACATCCTATCAATACTGATGACGGCTTAAAAATAGAATTTGATAATGATTGGGTGCACCTCCGCACTTCCAACACAGAGCCTATCATACGCATTTATGCCGAAAGTGATTTTGAAACAAAGGCAAATCATATTGCTACGCGGATCATGCAGGATATTGGGGAGTTTATGTAAAATACTTTTATACGTAGCCTTATTACTATCATTAAGCTTTCGTTGCGACGCAGCCGCCCTGAGATTTTTCGAAGGGTTAACGGTCGTGTATTTCTATGAAAGGCTCTTAATTTCAATTTTGACTTAGAAGTCCTCGGCGTGTATGCGCAAGAATGGTAGAGCGTTACATCATAGCATTAAATATAATTTATGTAAATTGAGCGGAGCCTTCGATGATGTGTTAAGTCATTTTTTCTCTCAATGTAATCTTAAAATGCTGCCTCATATTCTAAACCATAACCAAAATTTATGCTTAAACTATTATTCAGAAGATGGTGGGTACTACTCATCCAGGGCATCCTGCTGATCATCCTTGCAATTTTTATTTTTAACAACCCGCTTAATGTACTGGCCGGGCTTTCAATTTGGGTTGGGATCCTCGTGCTAATTGCCGGTATTGCCGGAATTATCGGATGGTTGGGCGCCGAGAAAGAGGAAAAAGAAAGCGGCTCGCTATTGTGGAGCATTGTCACCTTATTATTTGGAATAGTTTTATTATCTAATCTATTGGCGACCATGAAGGCACTGACTATTTTGTTTGGTGTATGGTTGCTGCTGGGCGGTATTCATCTTATTCGTTCCGGGTTAGCTTTAAGAAGGGAAACTTCATCATCTGGCCTTTTCATAATTATTACCGGCATTTTAGCTGTGTTGGTCGCTCTTGCAACGATCTTCAAAATCGGTACCGGCGCCGTAACGATCAGTATCTTACTTGGACTACAAGTGCTTCTTATAGGCATTGCACTGGTTATTTTTTCTATTTCTAAAAAGATGCTTGTGGGAAAAATCAAGGACAGGTTTGGGTCACACAATCAATGATCTTTTCAGAAGGCAACCAAAAAATCGCTGCACATATTAAATCAGTGCGGACGGGAAAATCATAAATTCAATATGCGAATCCTGCGTAAGAGAAAAAAGCCTTACCTGTTTTTGTTATTGTTAATAAAAGGATTTGTTATCAATGGGCAGGATTCTGCAGCACTACAAACGAAAGAAGTAGATGCTTACGATGTGCTAAGAAAGATCTTTGGTGTGCGAAAGTCTGTTAATGCAAAACCAAAGACAACAACCATTTCTGTATTACCATCTTTGAGTTACAATCCAAGCTTCGGATTTATTTTTGGTGCAAGTCTGACCGGCGGGAGACAATTTGGAAATGCTGAAAATACAGAATATTCTACTGTATCAATGTATGGTTCCTACAGCACAAAAGGAATGACAACCATCCAGCTTGCGCATGATATTTTTTTACCGCAGAATAAATGGAACCTGCAGGGTTCCTGGCAGGTTTCCCGTTACGGTCTTGTTGACTATGGAGTGGGCACCGGGAACCCACAGTATATAACCAAAGGATTTACTCTCAACGCCTATTCGACAAAAAATTCAGACAGTTCATTCCCGATGATCTACAACTATACTCGTCTTGCGGAAAAGGCATATAAGAAAATTGGAAAGCACTTGTATGCGGGGGCTGGTGTTAAGTTTGATATTTACAGGAATATCGCCGATGAAAAACAAACATCAACTTTCAATACACCGCATCAGCGCTATAGTTTGAGTCATGGTTTTGATCCCGGCAAATATTCTGCAAATGGATTGATCTTCGCTGTACAGTATAATACAAGAGATCATCCGATCCGGCCATATAAAGGATTTTATGCAGATCTTGGTTTTCAATTTAACAAGGAATGGATGGGCAGTACAAAAAATGCGGTACAGTTGCAATACGATGTTCGGAAGTACTGGTCGCTTAGCAAGAAGAACCCGGAACATGTGATCGCGATCTGGCATTTGGCATCGTACAAATTAAGTGGTGATTTGCCTTATCTGGAAATGCCATCAACAGCTTCTGATGTGGATGGCCGGAGTGGAAGGGGATATACTTTTTCCCGGTTCAAAGGGCCTTCATTTGCCTATTTTGAGACCGAATGGCGTTTCCCGATCACTAAAAACAAATTGATCAGTGGCGTTTGTTTTTTAAATTTCCAATCTGCTTCTGATGATCTTGACACGAAAGTATTTGAGGCCTGGGAACCCGGTGCCGGCATTGGTTTACGTATCCTGTTTCAAAAGCAAAACAAAACAACTTTATGTGTAGATCTTGCAAAGGGAAAATATGGTGCTCACGGATTGTTTTTTGGTTTGGGTGAAACTTTCTAAATAGTAGTATTCATATTTAAGGTTGCGCCTCCCTTGTGATGATCGGGTTTATTGTTTCCATTTACACCGTTATTGGTGTTCGAAGTTCATGAAAAGACGTCAGTAGTTCTCATCACCAACAACTCAAATTAAGAAACGTTATCAAAGTCGGTTGTTGGTGCAATGATTGATAGTTGAAATTTCTTTATGATAGAACACCAACAACGGCGTAAAAATTATTATTGATTTTACCGTTGCATCATTCCATATGATATTGTATCATTGAGTAACCCCACTAAGCATTGTTTTTATAGTTTAACCATGAAGAGTCAGACAATAAAGCCGCATGTATGTTGAAGAAACTATTTAGTTTATTATTCCTTTCAGGCATCGGCTTTTCAAATGCTGAAGGACAGGATATTCCAAAATGGAAGATCGGTGATTTAGAAGCTTACATTAAAAATAGTAATAAGCCAACCGTAGTAAACTTTTGGGCTACGTTTTGCAAACCTTGTATAGCCGAAATTCCTTATTTTCAAAAACTGGTCAGGCGGTACGAAAAAGACAGTGTGCAACTTTTGCTTGTGAGCCTGGATATGGAAGAAATGTACCCGGCAAAAATTAAAGCCTTTGCCAACAAATTTACATTCACTGCACCTATTGTCTTTTTAGATGAAACAAACGCAGATGTTTTTTGCCCCAGAGTAGATGAAAAATGGTCCGGAGCTATCCCAGCAAGCTTATTTATTAATAACAAAACCGGTTACAGAAAATTCTTTGAAGAAGAAATGTCCGAACAGAAATTTGAAACAGAATTGAAAACCTTAATAGGACAAAAGGCAAATAAAAAAGCAGGCTTTCTTCTCCCGGCTTTGTTTATAGCGGGATTTTTAATTATCCTTTTCGTTTTATTCCACAACCAACGGACCGCGAAGTCTTAACAGTAACTTCTTTTCCATTCAGCATTTCATTAATAGCCTCTTTTAAATGTGCTCTTTTAATATTTCCCGGATCTTTTGGATTATCATCAATGGCGCCATGATACACAAGGCTTTCTTCTTTACTAAATAAATAGCATTCCGGTGTACGGTTAGCACCAAGAGCATCCGCTAACACCGAGTTTTGATCTACTGCATAAGACCAGTTGTAACCCTGTTCTTTTGCATACTCTTTCATTGCTTCAAGGGACTCTTCGTCATCTCTTTGTCCTTCGTTGGAGTTAAGTAAGATAACGCCGACATTTTTCTCTAAAGCATATTTGCTGATCTCTCTTGTTCTGCCCTGGTGTGCTTTAACAGCGGGGCAAGTATTGCAACTAAACATTACGAGTAATCCATTCTCTTTAAAGGCTTCTTTCAAAGTAACCTCTTGACCACTTATGTCCTTCATTTTTAGTTCACTCCTTGGGACTTTTGAACCGATGGGCAACGGATTAACCTCAACTGCCGACTCTTCAGAGTCACAGGACATTAGAGCGACCACGGCTATTGTTAAAGGCAGGTAAAGTAGCTTTTGCATTCTGTTGATTTTGTATAATCAAACCTAACTAATTTATATCAACCGGTGAAGCCGCTCGTCAATCTTGGCGTAGTGAGGCTTTGCGAAGGTTGGGAATTAGTATTCTCATCGCTTCATTTGCCAATCTACCGTTGATTTGTTTTTTATTGTCGAAAGATAATTCTGTTGCCCAACTTTTGCAAAGCCTGTGTTATCGGCACCAGTGTTACTTCGGTTTTAATTGTTCTTTGAACAAATCAAAATAAGATGAAACTTGAGTGGTGAAGACATCGGAATTTACTTTACTGAAGCTATTTCCTTGCTTCTTGTAAGCTGTATTGTTAATAAAATAGAATGAACTTTCGATTTCATTGTAATTTCCATTCGCAAACTGCGCCGTATACAAAAGTTTCTTGTCGTCGAAGTAATAAAGAGTCACATTGTCTTTGAGGCCGCTTTCTACAACAATCATTTCAACTCTATCATTGTCTAAATGAAACCGAATGCTGCTTGTTTTATTGCCTTCCAATAACAACGTGCCTTCAACAACCTTGTGCTTTTTGGTAGCAGCTTTTTCCGAGATTGTTCCAACTATTAAGTCAATTCTTCTGGTGTCTGATGAATCTTGTGCACTCAGTAAGCCACACGAAAAGAGCATTATTAAGAGGAAAGGTAATTTCATTCGCTTATTTTAAGTGGCTCGTCAAACAATTGCCAATACGATGTTAGCTGTAGACCATTTGATTTCGGGTTTTAATTTTTCCTTTTTGGTTTTGGTTCGCGTAATTCTTTTACCGATATTCTGACTAATTCGCTTAACCATTCGCTGTCTTCAATTTTTTCTTCTATCAGGAAACTTGGTTTTGCACCTTCGTATGGCGAAGCTTCAACCGCGTTTCCTATAAATGCCCTTCCAGAATTAGTCGGTTTTATGAATAGTTTATTGTCACAAATCAGCCCAAACAATTTTTCGTCAGTATAAATACCATATTCGCCAAACATTTTTTTAGCGGTTATCTCTCCTGCATTTTTGATTTGTTCCAAAACAAATTCTACAAAATTTTTGTCGGAAGCCATTCGTTATTCTTTTAGTTTAAAGTGAGGGTTATAAATTAAACCAATAACATTTCCAAATGGGTCTTTAACAGTTGCAGTTATTATTTCTCCGCCAACATCGTATGGTTTTTCATTTTCAATCGCTCCCAATTCAATCAGTCGGTCAAAAGTTTCTTGAATATCTTCTACTCCCCAATAAGAAACCACGCTTTCAATTTTATTCAAAGCTGGATTTTCTTCTGGTTGAAGCCCTAATTCGTAACCTTGAATGTTGAAACCAACATAATAAGGTTCGTTGAAATATGGATTTGTTTCGAATGCTTTTGAGTACCATTCAGTCGCTTTTTGAATGTCTCCAACTTTATAAATTGTTGTTCTAAGTCCTAACATATCTTTTTTCTTCGTTATTCTTATCCTTTGTCAATGCGTGTTGCGGTTGGGTTACCGCTAACGTTCAGGGCTTGGCGAAGGCCGTCAGATTCTTTAAGCTTCCGGCCGGGCCGCACAACAAATATATTTTTATTTAACGGCGAGACCAACGCTGTTATCCGCCGTTGGTGTCGCTAATGGACATTGTAGAGGATGATTCCTGAACTAGTTTTTCCGAAGGAATTGATCAACCGCTTCAAAGAATCGGTTAGGTACCTCCAAGTAGGGAAAATGCCCAACTCCATCGAGAAGAAGTAGCTGACTATTCGACAAAATGGAGTTCCAAGCTTTGGCTCCGCTTAACGGCAACGGATCCATTGTTCCGTGGATCACCAGAGCAGGACTCTTCACCTGGCTCAGAGGTGACCGCCAATCCCATTCTCCAAGTGAAGCCATTGTAAATTTATCTACACTTAACATTTTGTTGCGGCGAGATTCCAATGTGCCGGCGCAAAAATCTCCTTTGCTGTGATTCGCGCTATTATGATTTCCGTAGAAAGGCTGGAACCATAAAGTATAATAGGCTGTGCATACTTCGGAATTACCCGGATCGGCAAGGCGTGCTGCACGTAATTCACGCATACGCTTCAACGTGTTGCTATCTCGTTTCGCTTCCATCTGCGTAAATGCCTCGGTCAGTTGGTATTTCTGTAGCGGTAAACCACCTACGATGATTATCCGGCTGAGATGGTCAGGATATCTAATTGCATAAAGTGCTACTACCGCGGCGCCCCACGAGTGACCGAGCAACGTAAGACGCCCGATGCCGAAGTGTTTGCGAATGGCTTCAACATCTTCGACGAAACGCTGGGCATCAAGTGATATTGAATCGCTGACAAGTGTCGACCGGCCTGTTCCCCGCTGATCATAAAAAAGCAGGGTAGAATGCTCGGCGATTGGTGCAAGATCTTCAAGAAAATAGTCCATCGTAAACCCAGGTCCGCCGTGAATCATTACCAAGGTATCCGGACCAGAACCAAATAGACGATAGAACAATCGGACGCCGCCACCGGCGTCAACATAACCCTCTTGTGCAGAAGTCAGGGGTGCACGAGTTGATTTGGTCGTCGAGCAGCCGAATAGAATCGGAAGAACGAAAAGCAAGAATAACTTTGATGCATTCCTCAGCATAGCAATTTCAGTGAATCATTTTTTGTCGAAAACAAATAGCGCATAACGTTCGGGCTTGCGGCCGGGCAGGCATTCTGTGTTCCGTCAATCCCGCAACTTAAACCAATCAATGTTTTGTAGTATGAAATTAAGTAATAAAGCTGATGTCTAAATGTCGTGCCCGGACCACAGCCGAGTAATGAACTAAAGCCGAGAATATAAATGTCGAACTTAGCCTGGCGGCAAGCCTCTTTTTGGCAGCAATTAATATTTGTAAACCTTTATTTTCTTTCCCACAAGCAATTTACGGTCACTTTCTGCTAGTGAGTCCTTCCATCCAATTAGATATTGGGTCATAGGAGAGATATCAAGTTTTTCAATCTGGCGGTATGTATAAGCCATTACCTCATTGGGATAGGTCTTCATAATTGCGACCCTGTTCTTTACTGCTTTCTTTTTCTTTTCAAAAGGCGAAATGTATAAATCCAACGCTCCAAAAGCATGCAGAAATTCATGAGCAATAACCGCGGGATACTTAAAACTGACAATGCAAAACTCAGTTTTGATTCCAGCAGATGTAAACATTGCTAAAGAAATTTCATTCGTGAAATAATTATTTATAAAATACATTAATACTACATTGTCTGTTTGATATTTATCACGAAGCCTGGCAATTAATCGTTCTCTATTTGTGATTGTATTTTTAGTTGCTGCAATAATAGAAGTGTCTTCAGGAAATGAGTCACCAGCTTTTCTGGCTATGGAGTTAGCCCAAATGTCTATCATGTCAATTCCGTCAGTTGAAAACAACATGTCTGATAAAGATTCACCATAAAGGTGTTGTTCAATAGGAATTTTTCCTTTATTACCATGAAAATTTAAATTGATCGTTAATGGTATATTGTTAATTTTAGCCTTTTCTTCTATCCAGGCAATTGATTTTCGTATAGAGTCTAAAGTTGTAATGATATCATGGTTTGACCATGGTCTAGCTTGTCGAGTGTCAACAAATATTGCATACAACAAAACGTCTCCGTACAGCTTTTTACAAACATTATTATTGACAGTACTAATTGCGTAAGCATTTTTTGTTTTATGATAATTATGATTACATGAAAGGAATATTATGATTCCCACGAAAAGAAAGTATTTAAGAAATGTCATTTGGTAAAATTAATTGCTGCCGACGTTCAGGGCTTTCTGCTGTGCTGATATTCCGTGTAACTTCAGCTCGGTGCCGTAGCTGATCAAAGATAGAAAGCTGAGCGTATATTCCAAAGCTCAGTCATCGTCGTTCAGTTCGGACTGCAGCTGATAAGGGTTATGTCGATCAGGATATATTCTAAAGCCAGCATAGCAGAAAACCTTTTGTTGTGCGTTCGTGCTCTCTCGTCAGTACACCCTGTCTTTTGATTGTACTTTGGTTTGGGTTGCTCGACTATTTTCCAATAGAAATCTGTTCTTACGATGATGCTTCATTACTTTCCGGGCGGCCGGTAGCCTACTTTTTGTGCAAGGCGAAGTGCGTCAAGAGTTTCCTCAACTGTGAGCAGTGGCGTTGTTTCGAATTTCGACAACGCACCGCCGCCGGTGATAGCGAGTCCAACTGCAGCCATTGAGACATTGTCAGGAGCTTCCCAGAGACAATACCCATCGTATGCGCCGAATGCGTACCAGAAGCCTTGTAGCTTTCCGCCGACAGACTCGATATACTGACGGGCTGCTACACGGCGGTCTTCAGGGTTTTTCATCAATCGAGCCCATGTTTCCGGGGTATAGCTGAACCGAGTTAAATAGAAATGCGATGCAGCCTTTGCGGTATCAAGCTGAGAGAGTCTGGATGGGTCAGCAGATTTCGTGATATTTTTGTTATCCTGCATTTGCTTCATCGACTGTTGCTCCTGCTGCTGGAAACTAAACAGGAAATACAGAGAAGAGCTACATAGAATAGCAATGACATGTTTCATAATATTATATTTAATGATGAATTGAACAAGAATTGTAAGAAGCGAGTGGACGACTCGTCATTTCGGTTCCAATTATCTTTTCCTCGATAACCATCTAAGCGAAACACTGCAGCGGCCACCTTATGGACTGCCTGATGTGACATTACTGGTGGTAAAGGCCAATGACACTCGGCTACGCTCCGGGTTGCCGATACCCTACTTTCTGCGCACGTCGAAGTGCGTCAAGAGTTTCTTCAACTGTAAGGAGCGGTATTGTCTCGAATTTGGACAAAGCACTACCTCCGCTGATTGCGATGGCAACCGCTGCCATTGAAACATTGTCAGGTGCCTCCCAAAGATTGTAACCATCGTATGAACCGAATGCGTACCAGAATCCGTGAAGCTTCCCACCGACTGATTCAATATACTTTTGCGCTGCTTCCCTACGGTCTTCGGGATTCTTCGTCAATCGAGCCCATGTTTCAGGCATATAGCTGAAGCGTGTTAAATAGAGAGCCATTATGTTAAACTTTTAATGTTACCTACTCTGTTCGGTTTTCGGCTTCCCCGTTTTGGTTTGTCAAAGGTAAATTTCTTATTCACTCCTTCATGTTAAGTTGTAGGCTTAGCACGACGCACAACGTTAAAGCAGTGGCGATGTGGCGGCATTCATTGTTCGTTCAGCCGACAACCAATGTTTAATAAATGTACACATGTTCATTGATTGTTCTATAGTTCTATAGCGTTCGGTCACGCTGGAACAGAAGCTGAATAGCGATTTATAGTCGATTGTTTGTTCGTCACCCCGCCATATGCGCCAATGCAATGTTGGGCGAAGTTTTATCCTACCTAAGTTTATAGATTAACACCAAAAAGATAACCTACCAAGGCCGATAGCCCCATTGCAATCGTTCCCCAGATTACTATCCTTAAAATCGCTTTTTTAACGACAGAACCTCCTGTTTTTGCAGAAACTGCTCCTAAAATGACTAACGACAGAATTGTAAATCCATATAGGAAATACTCCATATTCTTCACAGGGGAGAAAAGTGTAACCAAAAGTGGCAAAACTCCGCCAGCGGTGAAGGCGGCCCCTGATGCTATTGCAGCTTGAATTGGATTTGCTTTGCTAATTTCATTAATTCCTAACTCATCTCTGATATGTGCGCCCAATGCGTCTGCTTCAGTTAGTTCCTTCGCCACTTGGAGTGCAGTCTCTTTTTTTAAGCCACGCCTTTCGTAAATCTGAGCCAAAATGTCTAATTCGACTTCTGGCATCGTTTGTAGTTCCTCTTCTTCTCTTTTTATGTCTGCCTTTTCAGTGTCAGTTTGCGAACTGACTGAAACATATTCGCCGGCCGCCATTGATAATGCACCGGCAACGAGTCCGGCGACAGTGGCTAATAAAATCGGTTCCCTTGTTGAGCTTGCGGCTGCAACACCAATGGCGAGACTTGAAATAGAAATAATACCATCATTCGCACCTAGAACAGCAGCCCGCAACCAGTTACTTCTGTGAATGAAGTGACTATCTAGGTAATTGTCGATTGTAATCAT
>CBFGXP010000025.1:0-26532 GCA_965652775.1 uncultured bacterium | reverse complement strand
AGGTATATGTTCATCATGGAAAAATCAATACCTGGATAGTCGCGAGGAAGAATGTGTTTGCGCATCTCCGCCAAAGACCCGGCCAGCTCGACGCCTGTGGGACCGCCACCGGCAATAACGATATCAAGCAGGCCCTTACGGATCTGGTGGTCATTAGTCATACTAGCCTGCTCGAAAGACTGCAACAATTGACTGCGCAAATTAAGCGCATGCGGCATCCGCTTAAGTGGAAAAGCAAATTTCTTTATGGATTCCTTGCCGAAGTAATTGGATTTGGTTCCCGTTGCAATCACCAGGTAGTCATATTTAATATCACCGATAAGGGTTGTTACAGTCTGAGTAGCTGGATTGATGCTCAATGTCCTAACCAAACGAAAGTGAAAATCTTTATAGCCGTGGCTAAACATTTTTCTCAAAGGCTCAGCAATAGCATCCGGTTCCAGGCCAGCGGTAGCCACCTGGTAGAGCAATGGCCAAAAGCCATTGTAATTTTGTCGATCGAGCAACACAACCTGGAAATTTTTGCCTGATAAATTTTTCACCAGATTCATCCCTGCAAAACCGCCTCCTATCACTACCACTCGAGGTTTTTTTGTATTTGGTATATTTAATGATAGTTTATTAATGTAAAGCATCTTGTTATATTTTAATGTGCTAACACGACACGAGGGTATAAATCCATTATACTAAACCTGCCTGACTAATTGCACTTCACAGTGGATCCAAACCATTTCACTTATCAATACACCACCTGCTTCGAGGACGGTGTTATAATTCAACCCCCAATCTTTTCTATTTATTTTACCGTCGATACTAAACAACGCTTTTTGTGCTCCCCAGGGATCTTTAATGAGGCCGCCAAACTCAACATCCAGCTTGATCTGATTTTTAATTCCTCTCATCGTCAGTTCGCCATTTAAAACATAGTGCCCATCCCGGTTAGCAGCAACCAGCGAGTTGGCCGCAAAAGTGATCTCGGGATATTTTTCTGCATCAAAAAAATCGGCACTACGCAAATGCTGGTTCCTTTGTTCTATACCGGTATCTATCGATGCTGAGTTTATCCGTACATCAATATCAGCAGTTATAAAGTCGTCATCCGTTGTGTAAACACTGGCTTCAAACTCTTTAAAGCTGCCCCTGACATTCGAAAATACCAGGTGCTTTACCCGGAACCCTATTTCGCTGTGAGCAGGATCAATACTCCATTTTGTTTTTGTCTTTGTTATTGCAGATTCCATAACGGTTATTTTATCTGTTTTAATAATAATTCTCAAATTATCTCACAAAGACCCTTACAGTCAAGCGGTAAAAACCTAAGGTGGACCAAGTAATTTCTGAAGCAGTCATTTGGAGCCCCGTAGATTTTAATGAAAGGAAATTCATTACTCATTGGAGTAGATATCTTAATTATAAAATGGATTGCCTAAACCTCGATTCGGTCCGCTTCACCTATAAATCTATTGACATGGCTCATACTTGTAAGTAAGTTCGCCTTGTTTCTTAATTAAAATGTTTTCCATTAAATCGTTGGTGAAATAATTATGAAAAATAGAATAGCATTAAACTGGATAAATAACCAGTGGATCGATAACAAAAACTATAAGAATAGCTTTAATCCTGCAAACGGGGAATTGATTGGCATCTATGCAGATGGTGGTAAACAGGAAGCCATGGCGGCAATAACAGCCGCAAAGAAAGCATTTGCAGATCCCGGTTGGAAAAACAATCGGCAGTTACGTTTCAAAGTGATAAATCAACTAGCTGACCAATTCGAGTTGTATCACGACCGTTTAGTAGAGATGCTGATGCTGGAAAATGGTAAAGTGCGAAAAGAGGCAGAATTTGAATGTGGATTTGTAGCCGCAAAGCTTCGCTTTTATGCTGCATTAGCGCTCACAGATTATGGTCGTGCGTTGGAAACAAAACCTGGTTCATTTAGCATGCTTCTTAGCGAGCCTATTGGCGTTGCCGGCATTATTGCTCCATGGAATTCTCCTGTAATTCTAATGATACGTTCTCTCGCTCCCGCATTGGCTGCAGGTTGTACAGTTGTCATCAAAATGCCTTCACAAACAGCACAGTTAAATAATCTTATGAGTGAAGTTTTCGAATCTGTAGTCGATGTACCTGTGGGAGTATTGAATTTATTTACCGAGTCAGGCAACGAAGGAGCATCGCTCTTAGTCGAATCGCCTGATGTCCCTACAATTAGTTACACGGGTAGCAGTAAAACTGGCCAGATATTAATGCGGAACGGTGCTGCAAACCTAAAGCGGTTTTGTTTTGAGTTGGGTGGCAAAACTCCAATGATAGTATTTGATGATGTCAACCTGGCATCTGCCATACCAGTGCTTGAAAAAGCGATCACTGTTTTTGGAGGACAATTTTGTATGACTGGGAGCAGGATACTTGTTCAAAGAGGAATTGCCGACAAATTGAAAAAAGTATTATCTGAAAGACTTCAAAAAGTCAAAGTAGGCCCGGCATCGGACCCAACCAGCGATATGGGACCACTTATTGATAAGGCAAACGTAGAAAGAGTAGACAAAATAGTTGAAGATGCAATTAGGGATGGGGCAAAAGTATTGGTTCGGGGAGGGAAACTACTACAGGAAGGCTTAGATAAAGGATCATTCTATCGACCAACCTTGCTGGAAGTAACTGACAATTCAATGAAAATCGTCCAGGAAGAAACATTTGGTCCAGTAGCAACTATACAGGTTTTTGATACGGCAGAAGAAGCCATTGCCCTGGCCAACGACAGTATTTATGGCCTGAGCGCTTCGGTCTGGTCACAGGATGTAGACCTGCCATTAAGGGTTGCCAGGGAATTACAGTCAGGCACAGTATGGATAAATAACTGGGCACAGGTAAACGATGAATTCGAAGAAGGTGGTTTCAAATTTAGCGGGGTTGGAAGACTAAATGGGTTGGCTGCAATGCGCGACTTTATTGAATACAAACACGTTTTTCATAAAGCTGGTACCCTGGCTGGGTAAAATATTGATCGGCGCAGTTATATCATTTATAATGCTCAGATAATGTTACGATTTAATAAAGATAAATGCACATTGGAAAAGCATACAAACTTTCTGAATTTCTTAGTTGGACACGGAGAAGCATAATTTGGCTCTTACTGATAGCTACTATTCCAACAATACTGTACCAGGTATGTACAATTAAATGGATAACTATTCCGTGGTCCATAATTGCATTGCTGGGTTCGGCTACCGCATTCATTATAGGATTCAAAAATGTACAAACTTATAATCGTACGTGGGAAGCGAGACAGATATGGGGAGCTATTGTTGGTGGCAGTTGGTCGTGGGCCCTAATGTGCAGGAATTTTATCGCGGATACTGAAAGGTCCAGGGGAATAATTTATCGTCATTTCGCATGGCTTACTGCATTGCGGTACCAGCTTAGAACCGAACGGAATTGGGAAACTACAAACAAGCCTTACAACAAAGAGTATAAACAATTTTATGTTATACCTGAAAAAGAAACTCCAATTGAACAGGAATTAATGAAGTACATAACAAAGGAAGAAATGGAAAACATATTGCCTAAGAATAATAAAGCCATTCAGTTGTTGCGTATTCAGGGTGATGCACTGCAGAATTTATATAAAGACGGTGCAATTGACAATTATCAGTTTGTAGCTATGCATAGTCAGTTACAAGAAATAGCAGGCCACCAGGGTAGGTCGGAAAGAATCAAAAATTTTCCATACCCAAGACAATATGCTACGATTAATAAGTTCTTTTTGAAATTGTTTTGCTGTTTACTCCCATTTGCATTGTTGGGTGAGTTCAATAATCTTAATGATCACATTTCAGGAATGTTGAAAGGAAATATGGTGTGGTTTGTTATCCCGTTTAGTGTACTAATTTCCTGGGTATTCACGTCACTCGAGCAAGTGGGAGAAAGCACAGAAAACCCATTTGAGGGCGGAGCTAATGATGTTTCTATTTCACAAATGAGTCGAAATGTAGAGATTGACATAAGAGAAATACTTGGTGAAACAAATTTACCACCGGCATTGCAGCCTCTAAACAATATCATTTTGTAAGTACAGTAGAGTAATAGCCTACACCCGCTGCCCCATACTTTTTTTGTTGACATCAACTTTTAGACAAAAAACTAATTAAAGACATGACTACTGAAAAAGTTCAACTACTTATCATAGGCTCCGGCATGGCTGGATATACCGCCGCCATTTATGCTTCGAGGGCTAATTTAAAACCGGTACTCTACCAGGGTATGCAACCCGGCGGTCAACTTACTATTACCACTGCTGTAGAAAATTATCCTGGCTTTCCCGTGGGAATTCAGGGACCCGAATTAATGGTGGAGTTTGAAAAGCAGGCCCAGAATATGGGAGCGGATCTTCGTTATGGTTATGCATCAAAAGTTGATTTTACGAAATCGCCTTACAACGTATGGATCGATGATGAAAAAATTATCGAAGCCCAGGCAATTATAATTGCTGCAGGTGCATCAGCAAAGTGGCTTGGATTGGAGAACGAACAGCGCCTTACCGGGTATGGGGTAAGCGCATGTGCGGTTTGCGACGGCTTTTTCTTTCGTGGAAAGGAAGTAGCAATAGTAGGTGGCGGCGATACAGCAGCCGAAGAGGCGCTTGTTCTTTCCAAAATTTGCACCAACGTTCATATGATTATCCGTAGAGATGAGATGCGTGCTTCCCGCATCATGCAAGAAAGGGTAAGAAAAACACCCAACATCAAAATCTATTGGAACTCAGAAACCGATGATGTGCTGGGGGAGAAAACAGTAGAAGCTGTACGGATCAAAAACAACCTCAGCGGAGAACTTACCACTATTCCAATCAAAGGTTTTTTTGTGGCTATCGGGCACAATCCAAATTCTGAGATCTTCCAGGATTTTCTTGATAGGGACGAAGTCGGTTATATTAAAACCATACCTGGTTCTACGCGAACCAATGTAGAAGGGGTATTCGCTGCAGGCGATGTACAAGATAAGATATACCGCCAGGCAGTAACCGCAGCGGGCAGTGGCTGTATGGCAGCATTGGATGCAGAGAGATACCTACGATCCAAGGAGCACGAACAATTAGTTACTAATGAGCCTGCTTCACTAATCGCTGTAGAAATATAAAATGGAGAATAACACCCAATCATATATCGTTACAAACTCAACAATAGGAATACCATTTCACATTAATACATTTCTAAACCTTTAAAAAGTAACAAAATGAACTGGAAAGAATTGCAACAAATAGTAAATAACAATCCTGCGCCTCCCAAACGCGTTGAAAAAACTAATGAAGAATGGGCCAGGCTGCTTACAGCAGAGCAATTTCAGGTAACCAGGCTGCATGGTACTGAACGGCCTTTTAGTGGTGAGTACTGCGAATCATACTCTGCCGGCATTTATACATGTATTTGCTGTGGTACCGAACTTTTTGATTCGACAGTAAAATTTGATTCGCGTACTGGCTGGCCCTCATTTAGCGGGCCGGTAAAGGAAAACGTGGTTAAATACAAATCTGATAATAGTTATGGCATGCAAAGGGTAGAAGTTTTGTGCAATGTATGCGATGCGCACCTGGGGCATGTTTTTCCTGATGGGCCCCCACCATCTGGATTACGATTCTGCATCAATTCTGTGTCTCTAAAAAAGGAAGTTCCTGCGGAAGAAGCGAAGATTCACTAGAAATGGCATTGTCTTTCATAATCATAAATGCCTGTTTCAGGAGCGATGTAAGCCACTCCGACTATTTCATTGTTGGCAACAGGCTGATGTGTCTGATACTTTTACAATGATAGCATTCATATTGAAAAAATAGCATATCATGAAAATGGCTAAAAAATTATTTAGAAAGACAGTGATGGTCGGGGCCATTCTAATGTATGCTGCCTTATGCAATGCACAGAACGCATTTAATGATAAAATTGTTTTAGATAAGATGATCCGGCCATTCAAGATTCGTATCCCCCAATCAGATCTTGATGAACTGCGTCGTCGACTTTTAGCTACCAGGTGGCCCGATAAAGAAACGGTTACAGATCAATCCCAGGGAGTAAGGATGGAGAAATTAAAGGAGTTGGTGGATTATTGGACATCAGCATATAATTGGAGAAGTACTGAAGCCAAACTGAATGCGTTGCCCCAATTTGTAACAACTATTGACGGACTCGATATTCACTTTATTCACATACAGTCGAAAGAGTCCAATGCATTGCCGATTATCATCACTCATGGTTGGCCAGGTTCCATCATCGAGCAGTTGAAAATAATTGGGCCATTAACCAATCCAACAGCGCATGGTGGAAAAGCAGAGGATGCTTTTAACGTTGTTATCCCTTCGATACCTGGATATGGCTTCTCTGAAAAACCAAAAACCCCTGGTTGGGGACCCGACCGAATTGCAAGGGCCTGGGCAGAGCTAATGAACCGTCTTGGTTATACCCGTTATGTGGCTCATGGTGGTGATTGGGGATCACCAATTTCAAGTGCTATGGCGCGACAGGGTGCATCCGGATTGCACGGCATCCATATCAATTTGCCAGCCACCGTTCCTGGCGATATAGCTAAAGTTCTCGCTGCAGGTGGCCATGCCCCGGAAAATCTTTCAGACAAGGAACGTGATGCATTCAACTCTCTCGAAAGCTTTTACAAAAAATATCGCGCATATGCAGCCGTGATGGGCACAAGGCCGCAGACTATCGCTTACTCATTATCGGATTCTCCTGTGGGTCTTGCCGCCTGGATGTTTGACTATAATAATGGTGAACCCCAACGCCTGATTGGTAAAGACGATATGCTGGACAATATCACGCTGCACTGGCTAACGAACAGTGGATCTTCTTCTGGACGACTTTATTGGGAAACCATGGGTCAGAGTGTGCTTCTCGCTGAGGCGCAAAAAACCAATAACATTTTACTTCCTGTAGCAATTACAGTATTTCCAGGAGAGGTGTATAGGGCTCCTGAAACATGGGCCAAACGTGCCTATAAAAACCTTGTATACTTCCATGAAGCCGATAAAGGTGGCCACTTTGCAGCATGGGAGCAGCCACTACTACTAGCGGAAGAACTTCGCGCAGCTTTTAAATCATTACGCTAGATATTAAGAAATGTGAAACCGGTATTCCCTCAAAATAACTGTTAATTGAGTGAAGAGTTTAATTTTTTAAAAGACAATGGAATGAAAATGATAAAAAAATCGCTGTGTGCTATCGTTGGTGTTTATATTCTAGCTGCTGTTACTGTAACAACAATAGCCGTGGCGCAACAAACAGGAATCAGGCGCACACAATTGCAACGTCACGATCTAAGCGTCTCGGGCAGGGAGGTCATTCAGTCGCGCATTGACTTCGATCCAGGTGAGTCATTCGGTAAGCATTCGCATCCGGGTGAAGAAATAATCTATGTTATTGAAGGAGTGTTTCAATACCAGGTAGAAAACAATGCACCTGTAACTGTAAAAGCAGGCGAGGTACTCTTCATCCCCGCCGGAGCTATTCACTCAGCAAAGAACATCGGCACTGGCAATGCCTCTGAGCTCGCAACTTATATCGTGGAAAAGGGAAAACCACTTTTGGTAATGTCTAAATAATATAGGTTACTAAATTTTTAATAAATAAATGCTCTTCCTGTTGAAGGATAAAAGGGGTTTCAGAAGGGAGGACCATGTACATAAAATGCTAAGTTATGATCTTGATAAAAGGAAACGAGGCTCCATCGTTTGATTTGTTCGCCACACCTGATCAAAGGTTAAAGTTATCAGACCTAAAAGGCAGGCGTGTTATTCTAGCCTTTTATCCTTCAGATTGGAGCCCCGTCTGTGGCGACCAAATGGCTATTTACAATGAATCATTAAAACTTTTTCACAAACTCAATGCTGAAGTAATAGGTGTTTCAGTTGACAGTAAATGGTGCCATATGGCTTTTGCCCAAAACCGAAGTTTACATTTCCCTCTATTATCAGATTTTGAACCCAAGGGTAATGTGTCCCGATTATATGGAGCGTATAATGAGATCGAGGGTCAAAGTAAACGTGCACTTTTTGTGATTGATGAAGAAGGGGTGATTCAGTGGAGCCACCTTTCTCCAGATGGGATCAATCCCGGAGCTGACGGTATTATTGAGGCATTGGAAAAATTAGATAACTCCTAAAAAACGAAATTATGTCCAAATTAAAACCAGGTGTCAGCACCAAAGATCATCATACAGGCAATGTTAAAGCTCCAATAATACTTGTGGAATATGGAGATTTTGAATGTCCTCATTGCAAACACGCACATAAGTTAATGAAGCGGCTTCTTAAGGAATGGGGCGACTCACTGCATTTTGTATTCAGAAATTTCCCACTTCGGGAAATTCATCCGAATGCATACCCTTCCGCAATTGCCGCAGAAGCAGCGGGCAGGCAAAATAAATTCTGGGAAATGCATGATCTAATATTTGAAAACCAATCGGCAATAAACCCGGATTTTTTAATCATGTTGGCAAAACAAATCGGATTGGATCTTGTACAATTTAAGGAGGATATGCAAAGTAACACCATTCTAAAAAAAATAGATATGGATTTTGAAAGTGGTATTAGAAGTGGAGTCAATGGAACGCCAACATTCTTTTTAAATGGAGCATATGTTTCCACTTATGATGAAAGTTATGAATCTTTAGCAAATGCCATTCAGGATAAGCTACAAGAAGTTTAGGACAATAACAACTCCCCGCACTTGAATATATAATGAGGTTCAGAATGGACCGCCTTAAATAAATAATCAGGCAATGCCTGGTTAAATCAATACATCAAAGTTTTTTTTATCAATTAAAAAATAACACAATGGAAACAGCAACACAAACAACCAAAGTAGTGTACACTGCCAAAACTCATACTACCGGTGGCCGTGGAAAAGGAGTATCCCGAAGTTCAGATGGAAATCTGGACATTAAATTATCCGAACCTGGCACGGGAGAAACCGGAACCAACCCAGAACAACTTTTTGCTGCAGGATGGTCAGCATGTTTTGAATCGGCTATTGGTATCGCTGCGCGGAAAGGACGTGTTACGCTTCCTGAGGATACGGCGATTGATACAGAAGTGGATCTCTGTTCGGGAAAGGAAGGCTACTCGCTGCGCGCCCGTTTAAATGTAAGCATTCCTGGTGTGGACCGGCAGGTCGCGCAGGATTTGATAAATGAGGCATCACAAACCTGCCCCTATTCAAAAGCTGTTCGCGGAAATGTAAATGTTCAATACAACCTGGTATAAATTCAGGTAACCTCATTCATTCGATTTTAAATTAGGCGGAAATAATATGAAACATACCGTAATCAATAAGTTCCCGATAAGCAATCATCAATGATCCTGGATTTACGGTATTGGGGGAAGAAATGGTTGGAGTAAGGCAAATGTGAGGATTTATTGCTTCCCCTAATTTTTACCTCCCTGGCAACTGGAAATACAAATTGCAAATAAGCTTTAAAAGACCATATACGCATAAGCCAATTATCACCTGGAATATCGATCAAGTTCAATTATCGCTTCGGCAAAAGCTCGGGGCGCTTCTTGTGGTAAATTATGACCGATACCACCTTCAATAAATTTATGTTTATACCAGCCCGAGAATTTTTTTGCATAGATGGCAGGATCGGGATGTGGGGCGCCATTAGCGTCGCTTTCAAGTGTAACAGATGGCACTGTGATAATCGGAGCTAAAGCGAGCTGTTTTTCGAACGCATCATACTTTGTTTCACCCTCAGCCAGGCCAAGCCGCCAACGATAATTATGGACGACAATGCTTACATGATCCGGGTTGATAAAAGCTGCGGCAGTTTGGTTAAAAGTACTCTCATCAAAGTTCCATCTTGGAGATGCAATTTTCCAGATAAGTTTCGCGAATTCGGTTGTATATTTTTTGTACCCCTCCCGCCCTCGTTCTGTAGCAAAATAAAATTGATACCACCACTCAAGTTCCGCTTTTGGTAGTAACGGCATCTTGTTTATCTCCGGGTTACCAATAAGGTATCCGCTCACCGACACCATGGCCCTACATCTTTTGGGCCAGAGAGCGGCCAAAATATTTGCTGTACGTGCACCCCAATCAAAACCTGCGACAATCGCGTCTTCTATTTTTAGTGCATCCATTAAGTTAATGGTATCGAGCGCGAATGCCGATTGCTGGCCATTACGGGGAGTCGCATCAGAAATAAATACAGTGCTTCCATAACCACGTAGATAAGGAATGATTACTCTGTATCCAGCATTAGTGAGTAATGGGGTGACGTCTACAAAACTGTGAATGTCGTAAGGCCAGCCATGCAAAAGAATTACTACGGGACCATCTGCAATACCTGCATCCACGTAACCAACATTTAGGTCACCCGCTTCAATTTGTTTCAATTGGTCATATGATTTTATTGCTTTACCGTAATCCTGTGTATAAATGGATTTGGAGCCTACACTACTTACGCCTAATCCAATTATTGCAAGTTCGGCTGCTCCAAATGTCTTAATAGACTTTGTCAAAAAGGAACGGCGATCATATTTATTTAGTGACATTTCTTTTATTTATGGTTCTTAACCGGATTGTAATTTTATATTTTGCGATAAATTATTTACTAACCAAACGTAAAGGCAAAAGCCTCCACGCCCGGATCTAAAAACTCGATTTCAAACACTCTCTCAGTAATGGGTTTTGACTGTCGTATCAACTGGTATAGTCTCTGTTCGGTTATTACGCCCTTACCCTCCTCATCCACGTCAATTCCATGATCCATTGATGGTGGCTTCCCATCGATCAGGATTCGAAAATGAACCTTGCTTGTCATTGACCTCGGACCCATCACTATATGTAGATCTCGGGCGTGAAAGCGATAACTGATCTTCCCGCCAGCTTTGTTTAGCCTGATGAAATGTTTTCCCATAGTCCAGTTACCAGAAAGCGTCCAGGAATTTGGTTCCGAAAGTGCAGAAGCGGAATAATTATGTTGCCCATCGCGTTTCAAATCAGATGAAACAAAATTTTGAGTCCGATCATAATTGAGATAGTTTTCAGAAGAGTTTAAGTTGGTCCAATCGGCGTCTAATTCAACACCTTTGGCATTCACCGACACAAATTCCTTGTTGATTTCTTTCGCTCCCGATTCTTCCAACAACTGTTGAATCATCTTTTCACATTGTTCATATCCTCCCTCCCCGAATTGATAATGCCGAAGCCGGCCTTTTGCATCAATGAAATAGAGAGCCGGCCAATATTGGTTATTAAAGCCATTCCAAATGGCGTAGTCATTATCCATTGCAACGGGATAGTCAATCCCCAGGTCCTGGATGGCACGACGAACGTTAAACATATCCCGTTCAAATGAAAACTCGGGAGTATGAACACCAATTATCATCAGGCCCTTGTCCTTATACTTGTCGAACCATGCCCGGATATAAGGAAGAGTTCGTAACCAGTTTATACAGGTATAAGTACAAAAGTCGATGAGCACAACCTTGCCGCGTAAGTCTGCCGGTGCCAATGACTTTGAGTTTATCCAGCCACTCGCCTGGTTGAGATAAGCCAACCAATCTTTTTCAGCAGATAATCTATCTGGCATGTTTATATCCGTTTTTGTTTTCGTAAATGCGATGGATAGTGTCGAGAATCCAATTATTGCTAAAAAGATGGTTACTATAAAAAGAGAGCTGGATCTTCTGAGCATACCTTGTCACGTTTTTGTTATATTTTAAGACAATTTGATATCGGTCAAATCAATGGATACAATGACTGGTCCATCCAGCCGGGCATTATTCTCTTCGCCGGTCGCATACACAACCCGCCTCGTAGCTATTTTAATCCCGTTTACATCTTTATAATCATATAAATAATGTGAAGCGGGTGTATTGCCTGCGATTTCTACCTGGTAATCCAGCCTTCTTACTAATCCCTCTTTATCGATATAAAGCGTTTGTTCCCTACTGTGCGTATGAACACTTTCTGGCCATTTTATTTTCAGGCGACGCCAGGTTTCGCTATTCTCATTCCAGCTTTCAACTTCATTTATTTCAAATCCTGGCCTTGTAAAAAGGAATGGGGAATTGATATAATTCCACATAGCATATCCGGCAAAATATGCCAGTTGAAGATTATTCCATTTTGTCTCCAATGTGTGACCTTTGAAAGAAGAACGGGGACTATATAATTCCTCTATTAATTCGCCATTGCTTTTTTCAATCTTTACTATATCTGGCGTATAAATTGTATGCCATTCAGTATTGGGCTTATGTGATGCTTTTTGTTCAAGCAGGTTAACATTTACATTTACTTCGCTGATTGTATCCCGATGTCCCTTCATTTCCCACAAAATTCCGCCAACTGATAAATGAATATCGGCATGGCGATATTTTTGCCAATTATTCATTCCGCCCTGTGCACTAATTGCCATACTTAGTAGTTCATTCATTATATTTTTCTTTTAAATATGAATTGTTCGCAGGCTATACTTTGAGAAGCATGAAACGGCGCACATTGTGTACGCCGTTTCTAACCACCCACACTAACCACATCGATTTGAACTTTGTTCTATCCCCTGCTGCTAATGAACCACTTTCCTGGATTTAGCTTTAATCTTTTTCACGTGCCCTTTTAAAATCTCTGCATTTAACAAAGCTAGTTCGCACTTTAGCCCAACTACAAGAATCAATTACGGTAAACGGGCGAAGTTTATGATGAAGCAGTCTTTTTGGAATTCGAAATTTTTATCTTTCAACGTATGCCCTGCATTACCCTTTGTTTTCCTCCAGGTCGTTATGATTATCACCTCCGAGGCTATAATAATTATTTTCCTCATCTTCTTCCCCTACGCTTTCATCAGCATCGTCTATCTCGGCCCCCGGTATATCAAGTTCGTCACCAAGGTTGCTTCCGTTAACCCCTGATTCTTTTATCCAGGGTATATCTTCCTCCTCAAGAGGTTCTACCAAGCCCCGGTTAAAAATATCATCCTTCTTATCATAAATGGGTAAAGGAAATTTTTTATCCTCTGCAACATGGTTTTTCACTTTTTTATTCTTTTTGCTCATACCTATATTTTTTACAGATTCAATATTATTTCCAAATCATCTTTAACATAAAGAACACCAGCAACCAGTGCTTTATCAGTCTTTATGCCGCCAAACTGTAATACTAACCGCACGACATGACTCTCTTATTTGATGATCTAACTGTAGAAGCGGATTTGGAACTTCCTCCCACGGTAAATGTTACAAGCTTTGATTGTCCCGGGTAGGGTTCATGATTAGCATCCACCAAAGTGATCAGAATCTTGTGCGGGCCAGGAGGCAATCCGGCTAAGTCGATTGTGTTTACATTACTTGGATCCGCCCACCACCAGGGTAGATCATCAACCTGTACGTGCAGGTGTCCTAGCCGCGGTGAAACTTGAAGAGCGCCCTTACCAAATACCGGTGCAATGTGCACATTTTCCACTCTCCATTGGATCCAGACGACACCTTGATCCAGGAGATCTGGTAGCGGCGGGTCCACGATCAATATTGGGGGAGCCTCATTCTTTAGCTCTATGTAAGGAGTGGCACCGCGGATTTCTTTGGCGCTGCCTTTCTCGATCTGGGAAACAACCCCAGACTTTTTTTGTCCTGCCGTTCTGCTACAGGCGGCGCTAATAATTCCAATTACTGGAACTATAACCAATAACATAAATGACCATTTCATAAAAAAATTTTTATTCTATTGATACATTGCAATTCGAATCACTTTTTTTGATATGATTACTCATTAATTATGCTCGGGTAAAAAGCTCCGGAGTGATTTGAACGCTGCCCGCATCTCCACGGCAAAAAGCTGAGGTTGTTCCCATGCTGCGAAGTGACCGCCCTTTTCGGCTTTATGATAATAAATCAAGCTTGGATAAGCCTTCCTGGTCCATGTTTCGGGTGCACGATAGAGATCGTCATCTGGAAATACGGTAATAGCAACTGGAATTTTTATCTCATTTGTCCTTTGAGCAGTCGCACTTATCAGATTTTCGTTGCGGTTCTCCCAGTAGAGTCTCGCTCCTGAAGTCGCGGTGTTGGTAAGCCAGTACAATGAGAAATTGTCAAGCACATCTTCTACAGTAGGTAACTGATTTGGATCTTTACCGTATGTCCATTTCCCAAAACCTCCGTGCACAAGCATCCATCCTGCTAACCCTGCGGGAGAATCCGTAAGACTATAACCCACAGCCTGGGGTCGGGCACTCATCATAGTGAGATAGGCCCAGCCGCCATTTTGAAGAAATGTTCTTAATGCGTTGAACTCTGTCAGTTCGTCTTTAGAAAGTCCTTCTGGAGCTGGTGCACCATTTGCAATTGCTGCGGCGGCGTCAGGTGGAAATACTCCCGGTAAGTTATTGTGTATTGCAAGTAATCCTTCAGGTGCCTGTCGGCCCATTGCCTGCACAACACCGGCACCCCAATCACCACCTTGTGCGACGTACTTTGAATAACCGAGTCGTTTCATAAGTACATCCCAGGCTTGTGCAATACGTTCCAAACCCCAACCTATTTCTGTTGGTCTCGCAGAAAAACCAAAACCCGGTAGCGAAGGAATCACTACATCAAAAGCATCTTCTGCTTTTCCACCATACTGCGTTGGATCGGCGAGCGGATCAATGATTTTTAATTGTTCGAATACTGAACCTGGCCAACCGTGAGTGACGATCAGGGGCATCGCATTCGGATGCTTTGAACGAACATGTATAAAGTGGATGTCAACCCCATCAATTGTTGTCATGAATTGGGGATATGCATTTAATTTCGCTTCAGCATTGCGCCAGTCATATTTAGTCCCCCAGTATCTCACGAGTTCCTGGAGATTTGAAAGCTGGGCACCCTGTGCTGCATCAGCAACCGTCTCCTTATCTGGCCAACGGGTCGACTTGATGCGTTCGCGAAAATCCTTAAGATCTGCATTTGATATATGAACCTTGAAAGGACGAATCATTTCATTAGTCAATTCTTCAGTAGCAGCAATCTGTGAATTGCCTTCTGTAGCCTGTATTGCCAGGGTTCCGGTGAGCACTGCACTGGCAAGAATATTTTTTGTTGGTTTCATGGTCTTAAAATTTATATTTTACTGGTAGAAACATTATTGAGTGAACGACATCATAAAATTATTTTCAACAAGAGTCTATATCCAACTGGAAAGTTGAGTAAACGGGCACAGTCATTTGTGAAGCAGCCATTAAAATGCTTGAATGATCTAATCGAGGGGTAGAATATTTAAATCACCAAACGGTAAAACTTACTGATTCAGCCTACGCGGTTGGGAAGTATTTATCTTCATTATCACTTACTCAGAATACTCAATTCATTAAGTTTTTTTATGAGTACAGGAGACATAGATTTTTTATTTTTAAACCGATTAAGAAGTATTCCCTTGACGTTATGGCATAAGGCGATAATCCCAAAAACAAATTGATCATGCATATTGCCGCGTTGGCTTTCTATCCTATGATATTTGACAATCGCAAATTCCCCTGCCCTTACCAACAGACCCTCCTGTACTAATAACAAATCGTTACCAAAAAGTTGAAAATCGTTTGTGAATCCCTGCATGTGCAGATCGCCGATGGCAGATGCCGCACTTAAATATGTTTTCATAAAAAACACTTCTAATAATAACAATTTCGTTTACTTACTATTGTTCTTCTATCCGAAGGCTTTGCTCCATAGCATAACATTGGTCCCAGATATAAATATCAAACGCGGCTAGTTTTGTTGACCATTTCGGAGTGAGCTCATTCACGCACTGGATGACTACCCTGTCAATGTAATCATCAAAAATTGCCCACGGGTTTTCTGCATACGATACAGTAATTCCCTCGCCTGGTTTCGTTGTTGCCAATGCTTTTTTGGCAGCATTTTTCAGGTCATTCATGAATTCAAGTTGAAGGGCCACATCCGTATGTGTTCCTGTTCTTGCCACGTGACCACTAACCAATATATCCCAATCCATTTTATTGATCAGTTCCACCTGCCTGAAGTATCCGGGAATATCTTGCGCTACAGCGAATCTCCTCCAGGGCATCCACCCAGGGAAAATAATATCCACCACCATCAATGTACGTTGGCGAGGTGCAGATATAAAAATGTTACCAGGCTCATGCGCGTTCCCATAATAGGAAAGCTCCAAAACCTGGCTTCCAACTTGAAGCAGGTATTTGTCTTTGAACGTTACGGTTGGTACCGGGCGGCCGGGATCATTAGCCCTGACCAATAATCGCTTTGTTTCTTCATGAGCAATGATCGGAACAGCTTTTTTGAGTTTCAGGCTATTAGTTGCACCAATATGATCAGCGTGGGCATGGCTGTACACGAGATGAGTAATTGGTTTATCAGTTATTTCGGCGATTGCTTTTAGTAAAAATTGTTCCAGGGGTTGTGGAGCGTCTACCACAATCACTCCGGTTTCGTGCACCATGAACATGGATTGATAGGCATTATCAGTAATCATGTACAGGCCCCATCCAAGTTGTTGGATACGATATCCTTTACCGGGATCAATTGAAGGCCCTTTAGCTGTTTCGTTTACGGAGATGTGCTTTTCAATGCGTTCACCTAACGTTGCGATAAGCGGCATATTTGGGTATGGGCTGCCTGCAGCACCCGGAGTTTTAACTTGTGCAGAAGCTGAAATCCATACTGAAAGACAATACATAAGTACACCTATTGCGAATGCTATCCTACTCCTTTTCATTGATTTTATTTTAAAAAATGATTATCAAAATTGCTTCTGCAAATAGTTACTGCTACAACCGAACCCGCGTAATTTTCGAATACATGTTTTACCAATCCCCATTTCACAGCAGGCATTCTTTGCATTGTCTTACGTTAGGTCAGGTCAACGGAGTGATTTAAATGCGGCACGAATTTCCTTTACAAAAATTTCTGGTTGTTCCCATGCAGCATAGTGGCCTCCCTTTTCCAGTTTATTATAATAGATAAGTTTGGGATAAGCCTGCTCTGCCCAGTTTTTTGGCGCTGCATAGAGTTCATCCGGAAACACACTAACGGCAACCGGTGTGGTTACATTTCTCGGATCAAAAAAACCTCCTTTTGCAATCTGAAAGTGTTCCCAATAAAGACGCGCCGAAGAAATTGCTGTATTTGTGAGCCAATACAATGTAATATTATCGAGAACATCATCGCGAGTGAGCCCTTCTTTCTTTCCATCGAAAACTCGCGCAATGAGCTCGTAGCTTCTTGCATCATGATCAAGTATCCAGGCAGCCAGGCCTATAGGTGAATCCTCAATGCCATAAAGAGTTTGTGGCCGAAGTCCCATCTCGAGTGCGTAGGCTATCCCCTTTTTATTAAAAAACTCCACCTGCTGGTATGCATTCTTTTCATCGGCTGAAAGTCCATCTGGAACTGGACTGCCAGCAGCAAGTGCTTTTGAAAGTGCAGGCGGAAGAGTAGCAGGCAAATTTGTGTGAATGGCAAGTAACCCTGGGGGCGCTAACAATGCCATAATCTCTGAAACAGCATTGCCCCAATCGCCGCCCTGTGCTACGTATTTTTGATAACCAAGCCGGTTCATTAATTCGATCCATGCGCGAGCAATTCGAACAGGTTCCCAGCCTGTGGTTTTGGGCTGCTCCGAAAAACCATAGCCTGGTAACGATGGAATCACCACGTCAAATGCGTCTTCAGCCTTTCCACCATAAGAGGTCGGATCAATTAACGGGCTAATGATCTTAAGCTGCTCGATGATAGAGCCCGGCCAGCCATGAGTAATGATAACGGGCAATGCATTTTTGTGTTTGGACTTAACATGGATGTAATGAATATCAAGTCCGTCAATGTTTGTGATAAATTGCGGTAAAGCATTGAGCTTTGCTTCCACAATGCGCCAGTTATATTCATTCGCCCAATAATGAGCCAGCTTTTGCATTGTCGCGAGTTGCACTCCCTGAGACCCGTCTGCTACGTTTTCCTTCTTCGGCCATTTTGTTGCCAGTATTCGTTTACGAAGATCTTTAAGGTCCGCATCTGAAAAATGCACTTTAAAGGGACGTATGCTTTCCGCTGATTTTATTTCCGTTGTTGTTCCCGTTTGCGCCTCCACGATTGTACCCTGCAGTGCCAATGTACCGGCAAGTACCGTGCTCGCAACAATATTCTGAGTTCTTTTCATTGATAATAATTTTTGATTATTGAAATATTGGTGTAAATGTATTTTCCAGAAGTAGCCATATCAACCTTATAATACTTAGAGCTGCCTATGTTGTTCTTAATCCATCCATTTTTGAATTCGAACTTTATGGCTTGAGGCTACACTAATACTGTAAGAAGGTTTTGCTTTCAAAAGCAAATAACCGGAGTTTGGCTAGACGCATAACAAACCATTTAAGACATGTAAATTGCCGGTGTGTCTTTTAATTTTCTGAGAAACATTCTCTTTGCCACTCCTTGCTGGCGTTCGATTGCAAACTGCAAAGTTGTTCCAAGCCATCTTACCAATTCTCTTTGCCGGGTATTTTTACAGCAATACCTGTCAAATAGTATTATCTCTACCTGGTTGTAGTTTTTCATACCGTTATTTTTTTGATTAATTGTAATAGTTATTTAGAACTACCTGTTGTCGAGCCAATGCAAAAACTCTGTTACCTTTTCCTTTGATACAAGGAGCTTCTCCCTCGTAGGTATAACTGCATTTACGAGCATCTTTCTTGCGAAATAATGTTCCACTTCTTTTACAGCATTGAAATTGATAAGGTATTGCCTGTTCAACCTGAAGAACTGTTTACCCGACAAAAGGTTTTGAATCTGGTCCAATGAATGATTCACAAAATATTCCTGTTTGTCAAAACACATAATTACCGATGATTCGTACCTTATATAGAAGAAGGCAATATTCTCAGTAAGGACATTTACATACTTATTGTTTTTAAAAACGAGAAAGCTCTTTTTGCCACAGGGCATCGGCAGGCTGGTCAGCAGATCAACCAGTATTTGAAGAGTACTTTTCTGAAAAAGGTTTTTTTCGTCAACCACCTTATTGATGCTGGCGGGAATATCCTCCAGGGAAAAGGATTTCAAAAGATGCACTATTCCATTCACTGAGTTTATATCCAGTGCGTGTCCGTTAGACTTTCTGGCTACATTGTTAGATTGAATTTCCATTGAATTGATGTTTTTGATGAATGAATTACCAATTCCAGCTCTCCAACTATATACTCGAAATCTTCTTTTAATTCCGGCCCGGTTTAGAAAGTGACCGGGCCCTTATACCTTTAGTACATCGAGGAAGTCAAACGGAATGCCGTTACACTAAACTGTTGTGAATCTGTATTTTGAAGGTGCGTCCCCTGCCAAACGGCCACGAAATATCGTGGTCGTGGTCCTTCCACCACGAAATAAAGCTGTAACTTGGAATCGTATCCTTCATTTGAGAAGCACTCTTTAATACCGGTACCGGTTATTTATCGGCTCTCCCTATTGATTATCAATGTGCCCCTGATTACAAATTGGTAAACTACGTTCCGATCCAATTCCCTTTTGAATCTGGTGTATTAATGGTTTACTCCTAAAAAATTGATTTATGCATAAGCTATTACTAGCTGTTTGCTTAATTGCTGCCACTGCAACATATTCGCAAACGAATACGGCTACAAATGAAGTAAAATCGCTAACCAATGCATTGTCTGATAGTAAGCCGGACACGGGCCAAATCAGGATTCTTTTACAACTTGCCAAACATCACATCTTCAAGCCTGGTGAGAATAAAAATGACCTGGATAGCGCTGCAAATTTTATAAACAGAGCGGAGAAAGTAAATGCTACTATTCAATCAACATGGGCAGAAGGATATACTCTACTAATCAAATCGTATTTGTTAAAGGAGAGTAATGAAAAAGATAAGGCGCGACAATCTTTACAGGATGCGGTAAGCAAGCTAAAAAACGAAACAGATAAAAACCTCCTTGGCGAAGCGTATGGCGAACTGGCAGGATATTATGACTACAATGAAGCAGAGTCACTGGAAACAAAACTTGACCTGGTAAAATTAGCCGTCAAGAGCTTCGAGGAATCCGGTAATATACAGCAGAAAGCCGCCAACCTTCAAATGCTCGGAGACCTGTATAATATAAAAGGAAACGGCTATGTTGCACTTCAGCATTTACAGGCAGCACTTGACGCGTACAATTCGATACAGTATAAACAGGTACAAGGCATCTATACACTTATGGGATTTATTCATGCCAGGAAAAGAGAATTTCACCAGGCACTTGAAAAGCAATTACTCGCACTGAAAACTGCTGAGGCAAATGGAGATAGTTCTATGCAATTATGCCAGATCTATAATAATCTCGCCGAAACATTCCTGGCATTTAGTGATAAAGAAAAAGCTATTACTTATTACAGCAATGCGCTAGCAGTTGCTGAAAGGCATAGGGATATACCCGCTATTTATATTTCCAATGTGAACATTGCCAATGTCTGGGCTTCAATGAACATGGCAACCCAGGCACTATCGCGAATGAAGGAGATCAGCGCCAAGTACGAAAAACCAAAAAATGTCAATCTCGATTATAATATCGCAAGATGTTATATAAACATTTACTGCCAGCTTAAACAATTTGAAAAAGCAAGACCATATGCAAACCAGTTATTGCAAACGGCCGATAACCTTAAATTGAGTGATAATGCAAAAATCAGCCAGTACACCGTCGCGATACGTTTCTTTAGCGCTGCGGGAGAAGTTGCCGAAGCGAACAAATACCTCGAAAAGCACAATGAACTTGCCCAAAAACTGGATAATTTCTATTACCTGGCCGCAAATCAAAAACTGAGATTTATTTTGGATACCACACTTCATAATTATAAAGCGGCCACAACCCACCTTCTTGAATTCAGCCGGCTTAATGACTCTGCTAACCAGCAATCCAAGAGCAGGCAAATCGAAGAACTGCAAGTGCAATTTGAAACAGAGAAAAAAGAACAGGCCATAGTAGCTAAGGATAAAGATATACGGCTTTTGACAAATGAATCCCGGCTGCAGCGATCAGAAATTGCAAGAGGCCGATTACTACGTAGCATCATCATTGCAGCGGCTGGTTTATTGCTGCTTTTTTTGATCGTGGTATATCGTTGGTATAGGATCAAAAAAAGAAATAACCAACTGCTAAGTGAGCACCAGGCGCAGATCGACGAACAAAACGCCTCTTTGCAATCATTGGTCAAAGAACAGAAAAAACTAATAGGCGAAAAAGAATGGCTATTAAAAGAAATTCACCATCGTGTCAAAAATAATCTCCAGGTAGTGATGAGCCTGCTTAATTCCCAGTCAGCATTTATTGACAATGAGCATGCTTTAACAGCCATTCATGATAGTCAGCACCGGGTACACGCTATGTCGCTTATCCACCAAAAGTTATACAGTACTGAAAATGTCTCATCAATTGACATGTCACATTATATTCGGGAATTGGTATCGTACCTCGCTGACAGTTTTGACACAGCTCAGCGCATTAGCTTTGAATTAAACATAGAACCTATTGAAATGGATGTGAGCCAGGCTGTGCCATTAGGTCTTATACTTAATGAAGCCATTACTAATTCCATAAAGTATGCCTTTCCTGGAGATCGTCGGGGAAGAATATCTATTTCGCTTACAAAAGAGGCAGATAATAGATATGAATTAACCATTTCTGATAATGGTATTGGGACGCCTGTGAACATAAAAAAAACAGGATCTCTTGGCATGAGCTTAATGAAGGGGTTAAGTGAAGATATTGATGCTAACTTTTCTATAGAGAACAGGAATGGCACCTTAATAAAGGTATCGTTTGCACACGAGATGACAGTCAGAAAGCAGGAAATATCTGATATATCATTAGTTTCAAACAATTAAGACAAACCTTGAATAACAAGATACTCATAGTAGAGGATCAATTTGTATCCGCCAATGATCTCCAGCTCATTCTTACGAAAGCAGGTTATGAAGTTTGTGGTATCGCACGTTCGGTTCCTATAGCGCAGGAATTGATAAAAAAGGAAAAGCCTGGCCTGGTTTTACTCGATATTTTCCTGAAAGGAAAACAAACGGGCATCGATCTGGCTAAACAATTAGGCGAAGAAAACATTGCATTTGTTTACCTGTCTGCCAATTCAAATGAGGATGTACTTAACGCGGCAAAAGCCACACACCCCTATGGTTTCCTGGTAAAACCATTTCGAGAAAAAGACCTTCTTATTATGCTGGAAATTGCCAGGTACAAACATGAACATAGCATAGAATCCAATTCAAGAAAGGAAAATATTTTGAATAACAAGCTATCGGCCCTTGTATCCGGTGAAGACAGTCGTGAAAAGAATCTCCTGAATACTTGTCGAACCCTGCAATCACATATTTCATTTGACTATATAACAATTGGATTCAATAATGTAGTGGATACTCCGAACGATGCGTTAAGTTTTTTAAGGATCGGATTTGACGAGTATCAGAAAATTGGGGTACCTGAATTGCTAAATATTGCCCGATTACGGATGTATGACCTGGTTAAGGTCGTCAAGGAGGGATTGCTGTATGAACTACTTTCAGACACATTTCAAATGAAATCATGCACCTCGTTGCCTCTTACGCTTTCTGGCGGTCGAATAATCACTTTGTCTTTTTACTCACGCAAGGGAGATACGTACAATCCAGCTCAAACAGAACTATTAAGACAGTTGCAGCACACATTAACTACTGCAATAGAAAAGCTTTTTAAGCACGAAGAGCCAGGCATACATGGTTTGCCACGATCTAAGGCTCCGATAGTAAAAAAAGGGGAAACAAATGAGTTTACAGGGATAATTGGACGGAGCCCCCTGCTATTAAATGTTTTTGATCTTATTACACAGGTGGCACCTTCAGATACATCGGTCCTCATCCTGGGCGAAAGCGGAACTGGTAAGGAACGTGTCGCCGATTGTATTCATCAGCTTTCGCCACGAAAGGATAAACCGTTTGTTAAAATCAATTGTGCTGCACTTCCGGCAACACTTATAGAATCAGAATTATTTGGACATGAAAAGGGGTCTTTCACTGGAGCGTTGGACAAACGAATTGGAAAATTCGAGAAAGCCGATACAGGAACTATATTCCTTGATGAAATTGGAGAGATGCCAATTGATTTGCAGGTGAAGTTATTGAGGGTGTTGCAGGAAAAGTATATTGAAAGAATCGGAGCTAAAGACATAAAAAAAGTTGATGTACGAATTATTGCAGCTACCAATCGCAAATTGGAGAAAGAAGTGTCTGAAGGTCGTTTTCGATTGGATCTATATTATAGACTCAATGTTTTCCCAATTGAACTACCCCCACTACGAGAAAGGGTGGAAGATATTCCTGACCTGGCCAAACACTTTGTTACTCACTATAGTCAAAAAAACGGTAAAAAAATAAATGGATTATCCGATAATGCATTGAAAATAATGACAACTTATCACTGGCCAGGAAATATCCGCGAGCTTGAAAATCTTATGGAGAGAAGCGTATTGTTATGCAAAAGTTCAATTATAGAAGATGTGTCCGTTCCATCTGTTCACAAAAGAGATGTTTCCACAGCTATACCGGTACAGTCGATGAAAACAATTCATGAAAATGAGCGGGATTACATCATCTCGGTTCTTAATAAATGTAAAGGCCGAATTTGGGGTGCCGGTGGGGCGGCAGAAATATTAAATATTCCGCCCACAACGTTAAGGTCGAAAATGAAAAAGTTGGGGGTTCAGAAAGGGAATGGGGAAGTGTACTAATGGACTTTCAGAATGATAACGGGTGCGTAGATGATATAGCATTTTAGCCAAGCCAGGCTAAGCACGTATTCCGAGACGAACATTATAATTCTTTATTTCGGGTAGGTACAATTTGTTTTGTTTTATCATTAATTAGGGCCATGTCTGGCGAAATGGTAAATAGGTAATTTGGTTCGTTTTTAAGCTAATTCTGATGGTTTTCAACAGTTTACTCAAAATTTTATAAAATTTCCGGCAAATTATATAACCATTTAATGCGTGCCCTATATACATTTGTAACGTGAACAAGCATAGATCCATATATTTTAAGGCTTTACTGCTTCTAACCGTGTTCTCCTTGAACATGATAGTGAGCTTTGCTTGTTCAGTTAGTACTGGTATCCATAATAGTCATCATGCAGGAAATGTTTACAGTACTCATTCACATGAACACGAAGAAAAACGGGGAAATATCCACGGCCCCCACCACAAGCACAATCACGACACCGATCACCAGGATAACCATGATGCTAATCATAAGCACAGCCACAGTGATGACAATGGAAATAAAGATGATGATTGTTGTTCCAGCGATTTTATTAAACTCCAACAATCGGACAGATCTGTTTCCAGGAGCATTGACGTACCAGAACAGACAACACTTCTTCTTGTACAGGACTTACACTTAACTTTAGATCATTTCTTATTAACTTTTGCCGGAGATAATTTTTTCCCTCAGCATCTCCGATGGCCCCCGGCAACCATACTAGATATTAGGATTGCCATACAATCATTCCAGATTTGATTACTGTTAGCTAAAGCTTTCTCCCATCAGGGAGTGAAATTTCTTTTGCCTAAACAGAAATCAATTTTATGTTACGTCATTTTGGACTTGTTCTTATCACAGTATTTATATATCATTTAAGTTCTGCTCAAAGGTTACTGACAAAAGATGATGCGATTCAGTTAGCATTGAATAATCAGCGGAATCTTAAGGCAGCTAATTTGTCCCTTCAGCAACAGGAACAGTTGTTGAAGGGAGTTGCTGGCCTGGAAAATCCACAGATCATGGTACAGGCATCTCCGTATGAGCCTTTGCAGCTTGGAGTCCAGCAAACATTCAGCATGCCTGGATTATACAGAAACAGAAAGGCACTCCAAAATGAACGTATTCGTTTAGCTCAACTTCAGTTACAAGGCAGTCAGTATAATCTTAAGCTACAGGTTAGATCAAGTTACCAGCAAATTCAATTTTTGACGGAGCAGGTTAGGTTACTTAACTATCAGGACAGCATATACCAGGCTATTAAAATTTCATCAAAGCGATTTTTTGATGCAGGACAGATTAATAAGCTTGAAGAGTTACAAGCTTCATCCCAGGCTGATAAAATTAGGAATGATCTGACCAGAGCTCTGGCTGATCTTGAGTCTGAGAAAACTATATTTAATTTCTTTACCGCTCAAACAGATTCATTTGCAGTTGAACAACTGGACTTGTACTTATTTGCTCCACCAACGGATACAATAGTAACTAACGTACAGCAACAGTTACTTCAGCAGCAAATTACAATAAATCAAAGAGAATTAGAGGTACAAAAATCTCAACTATCACCAGAAATTACCGCCGGCCTTCTCTTCCCAACTACAAAAGAATATGAACATGCGGTGGGATACCAGGTAGGAATTAGCATACCAATTTGGAGAAGGCAAAACCGAAGTCGAATTGAGTCCGCAAAAACTGGAGTTGAAATTGCGAGGGCTGGACTTGAACTGGAACAGCAAAGATTAAACGCTCAATACAGGCAGGCGATTACCAACTATAAGCGCGATCTGCAAAGCCTTAGCTATTTTAAAAATACAGCATTGCCGCAGGCAAGAGATATCATCGAAACCTCTCAACGACTTTTCCAGGGTGGAGAACTTAACTATATCGAATCATTACGCAACCTGCAAAATGCATTTGACATACTCAGTAATCATCTGGAGACACTCCGATCATATAACGAAGCGGTTATTCAATTGAATTATCTAAACGGAACATTATAGTTATGAAAAAGATATTATATTCTGCTTTATTCCTTCTATTAACCCTTGTATCGTTTGCACACGAGGGCGAGGATCATGCTGCCAAGAAATCAACCGTACCAGCAGGTATGAAGTATTTCAGTAGTGAGGTTCTTTCTGATAAATACGAGGTACTGGTAAAGTACGGAGAACTGGAAGCAAATAAGGAGAGTATCCTAAATCTATTTTTATCTGATGCGGCAACTAATCGTGCAATCGATTCGGCGACTATTACGATAAGGATCCTGAATCAGCCCAACTTAAGCATCTCCATAGCCCGAATTGATACTGGTGTATATCAATTAAAAGGAGTATTTCCGGCAAATGCCGTTTATGATTTGCAGGTAAGCATTAACGGACCGAAGGGTGCAGATCTTTTACAGGTAAGTAAAATTGAAATTGGGAAAAAATTAATTGTTCCCGAAATAGCACATCACCCGCATTGGTATGACAGCCCATGGTTATGGGCGATAGTCGGAATTATCCTGGGCTTGCTGATAATGTACTTCCTGATGCGTAACCGTAACAGGAAAGTAGTAGCTACAACGATAATAATTGCCCTTCTTATCCCCACATCAGCTATGAACCCATCATCGGCTCATGAAGGTGAGGATCATGGAGCCGGGGCTGCTAAAAGCAGTGGCCCATCCAATTCATTTATCGTTGAAAAAGAATCCCAATTCCTGTTTGACATCATAACA